>VGXK01000406.1 GCA_016873355.1 Phycisphaerae bacterium
CCGCGCATCGTGGCGCGGATCGCCGGCGCGCTCGTCGGCATCTCGATCGTGCTCTGGAGCGCCTGGAGCATGGTCGCGGTCTTCGTCGTGCTCGATCGCCGGCCGCGCACCGACGACGCGAACGTCACCGCGCACGTGGTGGGCGTCGCCGCGCACGTCGGCGGCTACGTGTCGCGCGTGGCGGTGGTGGACAATCAGCCGGTGAAGCAGGGGGACCTGCTCGTCGAGATCGACGCGCGGCCCTACGAGATCGCCCTCTCCGACGCGAAGGCGAAACTCGCGCTCTCCGAGTTCGAAGTGCGGGAGCTCGAGGATCGCATCGTCGTGGCCGGCGCCGCGATCGAGGCGAAGCACGCCGACGCCGAGTACGCCAGGCAGTACCTCGCGCGAATCGAACCGTTGCTCGCGCGCCAGTTCGTCACGCCCGACCAGGTGGAGGACGCGAAGCGCGCGGTGAAGGTGGCGGAGGCGAAGCTCGTCGAATCGGAAGCGGAACTGCGCCGCGCCCGCAACTCGCTTGCGCAGCTCGGCGACGTGAACGTGCGCATCGCCGCGGCGAAGGCGGCGGTCGACAAGGCGCAGCTCGATCTCGACTACTGCTCGATCCGTTCGCCCGTCGACGGCTTCGTGACGAACATGGCGGTGTCGCCCGGGCGATACGTGCGCTCCGGCGAGCAGCTCTTTGCGCTCGTCGACGGAAGCCGGTGGTTCGTCGTCGCGAACTTCCTCGAAACCGAAATCGCGCGCGTGAAGCCGGGCGCCGCGGTCGAAGTGTGGCTCATGGCGTATCCCGGACATCCGTTCCGCGGCACGGTGCAGGGTCTGGCGTGGGCGGTCACGCCTTCCGAGACGCGCGACGTGGGCGCGCTTCCCGCGCCGAGTCCCACGCTCGACTGGGTGCGGCTGGCGCAGCGCTTCCCGGTGCGCATCGTGCTCGATCCGTTCGATCCCGCGTTTCCGTACCGCATGGGCGCCACCGCCACCGTGATCGTCGACACGCAAACGCGCCGCGAGATCCCCGCGTGGATCGAGCGCACCATTCCCGACTGGATCCGCGGCGTGCCGCTCGAGCCCGAGACGCGACCGCCGGGCAGCGATCTCTGACCGCTCGCGACGCCGGGCGGCGCTCGGCGCCGCGCATCGAGTTCACCGCCGCGCGTCTCTCCGCGCCGCGATCACCGCCGCCAGCGCGAGCTCAATGCGCCGGCTCCCACTCGCCGGGACCGCCCTCGAGCAGCTCGAACATGGGCCACACCGCGCAGAAATCGTCGCCGGGACCGAACCAGGTCTTGCCGGTGCGCACGATCGAGCCGTCGTCGCGGCGATGGAACGCGGAGGCGCCCGGCTGCGGCGATTCCTTCGCGTTCAGGAATCCCATCGCCTTCGCGAAGCCGCTCGAGGCGCCCGAGACGACGCGATACGGCCAGCCGCGCTCCTTGGCGAACTCCTTCGCCACCGAGGGCGGATCGTGCGAGCAGAGCACGAACGCGCAGCGCGTCGGCCAGTGCTTCGCGAATCCCGCGAGCCCGTCCGCCCACAGCGAGCAGTAGTTGCACTTGCGTCCCATGTTGTGCACCACGATGAGATCGCGATGCTCGCCGAAGAGCTGCGAAAGCTTGATCGGCGCGCCCTCCGTCGTCCGAAGCTCCCAGTCTTCGACCGGTTCCGGCGGCCGCGCCCGGCGTGCGTCCGTGAGCTCCTTCTTGAGGGCCATGATCCTGCCCTCGATGTCGTTGATGCGCGAATCGGCGGTGGAGGTGGTGGCGGTGCTCATGCGGAAATCGTACCTCGCCGCATCGGCGACACGCCCGCGAATGTGCCTGCGCCCTACGCTGCGGCCGTGACCCGCCGTGAATGCGACGAGCGCTTCATGAATCGCGCCATCGAACTTGCGCGGCACGGCGTCGAGAAGGGCGATGGCGGACCCTTCGGCTGCGTGATCGTTCGCGGCGACGACATCGTCGGCGAGGGCTGGAATCGAGTGGTCGCGGCCACGGATCCGACCGCGCACGGAGAGATCAACGCGATCCGCGCGGCGGCGTCGACGCTGCGCTCGTTCTCGCTCGCCGGCTGCGAGATCTTCACGACCGGCGAGCCGTGCCCCATGTGCCTCGCGGCGATCCACTGGGCTCGAATCGAGCGAGTCGTCTTCGCGTTCACGCACGCCGACGCCGCCGCCATCGGCTTCGCCGACTCCGCGATCATGGAGCAGTTGCGCATGCCGCGCGACGGCCGCCTCGTGCCGGAAGTCGCCGCGCCGCCCGCGCTCCGCGAACAGGCGCTCGCCGTCGCCCGCGCGTGGTTCGCGCGCCCCGACCGCGTGCACTACTGAGATCGGTCGGGATCGAACCGGCTGTCACGAAACCCGAGGGCCTGAATCAGAGGAGCCGTTCGGACTTGCAGGGTGCCACGCTCAGGCGGTTGCGCATCGCGACAATCTGGTTCCGCGGTTGTTGACCGTCCCGCGACTCTGGCTACTCTGATGAGCGCCTCTTGCCGCATACCGGGAACCTGCGGCCCATCTCAACGAGGCGACCAATTCCGGTTCCCTTCTTCGTCGCGGTCGCATGACCGCTTGGAAGGAGTACGAAATGTTCAAGATCGCTT
>VGXK01000407.1 GCA_016873355.1 Phycisphaerae bacterium
ACGCACCTTCCCGGGGAGAAGATGCAGCGCCGCGTGCTGAAGGCGATCGAGGCGCTCGGCATCCAGCAGCCGTGGTTGGAGCCGATGGACGCGGGGAGCGACGCCGATCTCGATCGCGTCTTCGCCAAGATCGGCGCCGACTTCGGCTCGCTCGACTTCCTCGTGCACTCGATCGCGTTCGCGGACAAGGACTGGCTGCGCGAAGGCGCATTCACGGCCACGCCGCGAATGGTCTTCACGCAGGCGATGGACATCTCCGCGTACACCTTCGCGGCGATGGCGAACCGTGCGGCGCCGCTCATGACGAAGGGCGGATCGATGATCGCCATGAGCTACTACGGCGCCGAGAAGGCCGTGCCCGGCTACAACGTGATGGGCGTGGCGAAGGCCGCGCTCGAGGCGACGGGTCGGTACCTGGCGCTCGAACTCGGATCCAAGGCGATCCGCGTGAACGTGATCAGCGGCGGACCGCTGCGCACGATGAGCGCCATGGCGGTCGGCGGCTTCCAGGAAATCCTCGGCTGGATGGAGAAGAAGGCGCCGTTGCGTCGCAACATCACCGGCGGCGAGGTGGGCGACACGGCGGTGTGGCTGCTCTCGGATCTCGGCTCCGGCGTCACCGGCCAGACCATCTACGTGGACGCGGGCTACTCCATCGTCGGGCTTTGATGGAGCGAGGCGGGCGACGCGTGACGGCCTCGCTCTCTTCCGTTTTGTTCAGTCGATGGTCGGCCGGAATGCCGTGTTGCGCGGCATGACCCACGGATCGGGGTGATCGAGGTCGGCCTGCGGCACGATCATCTCGCGCAGGCGCGACACGAATTCGGGCATGCCCTTGCCGCTCCTGGCGCTGAGCTCGAGATCGGCGCCACGAGCCTCCTGCGACTGCGACGCGCCGGGAAGGTCGCACTTCGTGAGCACGCGCAGGTGGCCGATCGCGGGATCGAGCGATGCCGGCGCCTCCGGCCAGCCGCCGCCCGGTTCCGCCAGCGACACCACGAGATCCGCGGAGCGGATGAGCGTGTCGGCGATCTCGATCGCTTCCGCTTCGATCGGATCGGCGTTGCGGCGCAGACCCGGCGTGTCGAACCAGTCGACGGTGATTCCCTCGAGCTCGATGCGCGCGGCGACCGCGTCGCGCGTGAGGCCCGGCTCGGGTCCGCTCAGCGCGAGATCCTTGCCGCTCACTCGATTGAGCAGCGTGCTCTTGCCCGAGTTCGGCCGGCCGATGATCGCCAGCCGCGCCGGCTCGACGAGCCGCCAGAGCCGCTCGCCCCGCGCGAGATCGTCGGCGGTGGGCATCGGGCGCGGAACGCCGGGCGGGCGCGAGGAAAGCGCCGACACGGCGCGAAGCAGCATCGACGTGCCGAGCGGACTCACCGCCCGCGCGAGCGCTTCGAGAAGATCGGCCTCCTCGTCGTCGTCGGCTTCGGGATAGAGGTCGAGTCCGCCCAGCGCCACCGCGCCGAACGACGGCTCCGCGTACATCACGCCGCTCGCGAGCATCGCCTGCTCCATGCGCTCGCGGATGCGAAGTCCGCCGTGCGGCATGAGCAGCGCGAAGCGCGAGTGCACGCGCGCGATCACGCCGGTGTCGATTCCGAGGAAGCGGACGCGCATCACGTCGCCGGGTTCGGGCATGCGATCGGCGATCGTGCGCAAGACCGGCTCGATGTCGCCGACGAGTTGGAGCACCGAGACGGCGCCGGGAACCGCCATCGTCGTCCAGGTGGACGCGCAGCTGACCTTGCGCCGAGGCGCCGGATCGTCGCTCGGGTCGCGGCAGCCGTCGGGACCGCAGGTCACTGTTCCACCTCGCTTGCGCGCCGCACCGCCACCGCGATTCCCATGAGCGTGAGCTCGGGCACGATTCGATCGACGAGCTCGTCGTCGGCGAAGAGGGTCGCCGCGTCGCCGCCGGTGGCGATCACGGGCGGAAACGCGCCGTAGCTCTGCGCGTAGCGCTCGACGAGCCGCCACACCATGCCGCGAATGCCGTGGAAGACGCCCTGGAGCATGGCTTCCGCGGTGTTGCGCCCGAAGGGCGCGTCCTCGGGCGACGCGAAGGCCACCTTCGGCAGCTTCGACGTGTGTTCGTGCAGCGACGCGAGTTGAAGCGACGCGCCGGGCGCGATCGCGCCGCCGTGGAAGACGCCGTCGCCGTCGATGAAGTCGACGGTGATCGCGGTGCCGGCGTCGATCACCACGCAGGCGCTCTTCATGACGTCCCACGCGGCGGCGGCGTTGAGCAGTCGATCGGCTCCCGGAACCGCTCCGGGGTCGAGGCACTCGCCGATCGGCGCCGCGAGATCGCGGCCGACGCGGGCGGGTTCCGCGTCGAGCGCGGACGCCAGGCGCGGCTCGAGCGCATCCGCCACCGGATCGTTCACGCTCGCGATCACGCACATCGGCGAATCGTCGTCCCGAAGCAGCTTCCAGAGTCGGCCGGCGCGCTCGAGCGTGCCGGCCTGATCGGTGTTGTTCACGCGATCGCTCTCCAGCAGCGAACCGTCGCGGAACGCGCCGAGCGCCGTGCGCGAGTTGCCGACCGAGATCGCCAGGAGCGCCGTCACCGGGCGGAGTGTAGGCGGGG
>VGXK01000408.1 GCA_016873355.1 Phycisphaerae bacterium
AGGATCGTCGCGTGCGGGCGCTGCGCCGGGCGGCGCCGGCGCGGGCGCCGACGACGCCGGCGGTCTCTCGCGGCTTCGCGCGGCGAAGAAGCGAGCTCGCGGCGGCGATGCGGAGAACGAACCGGGCCCGGACGACGCGCCCGGCGGCTCGCCGAAATCGGGAGGTTCGCCGTGAGCCGCGCGCCGGTGATCTCCGATGCGAACGATCTCGAATCGGTGCGCCGCGCCTGCGCCGCCTTCCGCGAGACGGGCGCGGCGCTCCGCAAGGAGATCGGCGAGCGGCTCGTGGGCCAGCAGCCGGTGGTGGAGGAGACGCTTCTCTCGCTCTTTGCCGGCGGGCACGTGCTGCTCGAAGGCGTGCCCGGACTCGGCAAGACGCTGCTCGTGCGCACGCTCGGCGAGGTGATGGACCTCACCTTCAGCCGCATCCAGTTCACGCCCGATCTCATGCCGGCGGATGTCACGGGCACCACCGTGCTCGTCGAGGACGCCGCCGGCGGCGCGCGCACCTTCCAGTTCCGACAGGGGCCGATCTTCGCCAACCTCGTGCTCGCCGACGAGATCAACCGCGCCACGCCCAAGAGCCAGTCCGCGCTGCTCGAAGCGATGCAGGAGCGATCGGTGTCGGTGGCGGGGCAGACGCGAAGGCTGCCCGATCCGTTCCTGGTGATGGCCACGCAGAATCCGATCGAGCAGGAGGGGACCTATCCGCTTCCCGAGGCGCAGCTCGATCGCTTCCTGCTCAAGGTGTCGGTGCCGAACGCCTCGCGCGCGGAGCTCAACGAGATCCTGCGCCGCACGACTTCGCCGGAGACGCGCCCGGTGCGAGTCGTCGTCGACGGACCCTCGATCGTGGCGGCGCAGCGCCTGGCGAAGCGCGTGGTCATGGCGCCGCACGTGAAGGACTGGTGCATTCGAGTCGTGCTCGGCACGATTCCCGAGGGCCCGTTCGGCGACTCGTTCGTCAAGCGGTACATCCGGGTCGGCGCCAGTCCGCGCGGCGCGCAGGCGATGGTCTCGACCGGCAAGGTGCGGGCGCTCTTCGACGGCCGCTACGCGGTGAGCATCGACGACCTCCGCGCGGTGGCGCTGCCGGCGCTGCGTCACCGGATCTTCCGCTCCTTCGAGGCCGAGGCGGAGGGTCGCACGCACGACGAGATCGTTCGGCACGTGATCGAGCGCACGCCCGTGGAGGACGCGCCGTGAACGACGCCCGCACCCGCGCGACGGGGCCAGGATCATGAGCGAACGCAGCTTCAGCGAGAAGCCGGCGCTGCTCAAGCGCGCCACCCGCCTCGACGAGCTCATCGACGGCCGCTTGATGGCGAAGCTCGACCAGGTCGACGTGGTGAGCCGCAAGATCTTCCAGGGCAAGATCCAGGGCGAGCGACGCAGCAAGCGTCGCGGTCAGAGCGTGGAGTTCGCGGATTTCCGCCCCTACGTGCACGGCGACGATCTGCGCTTCGTCGACTGGAACATCTACGGCCGGCTCGATCGCCTCTTCCTGAAGATGTTCCTCGAGGAGGAGGACCTCTCGCTCATTCTCGCCATCGACGCGAGCGCCTCGATGGACTGGGGCAATCCGAACAAGCTCGAGTTCGTGCGCCGGCTCGCCATGGCGCTCGGCTACGTGGGACTCGTGAATCACAACCGCGTGTCGCTCGTCTCCTTCAACGGCGAGGGAGTGAAGCGCTGCTCGAATCTGCGCGGGCGTCGGCGCACCGCGGAGATGGGGCGGTGGCTGCTCGAGATGCAGGCCGTGGGCGACGCCGACTTCGCCACCGCCATGCGCACGATCGCGCTCTCGCGCCAGGGTCGCGGCGTCATGATCGTGCTGTCCGACTTCATGTTCCGCGAGGGATTCGACAAGGGCCTGCGCTACCTGGCCGGGCGCGGCTACGACCTCTTCCTGATGCAGGTGCTCTCGCCGGAGGAACTCTCGCCGGGCGAACACGGTCTCTCCGGCGATCTGCGGCTCGAGGACGTGGAGGACGGCGCGACCGCCGAGATCACGGTGAGCGGCGGCCTGCTCCGCAGGTACCGCGAGCGCCTCGACGCGCACCTGGCGTCGCTGCGCGACTTCGCGATCCGACGGTCGATGACGCACGTGGTGATCGACACCTCGACCGACCTGGACACGCTGCTCATGGAGTACCTGCGGCGCCGAGGATTGCTGCGGTGACCTGGCTCACGCCGCTCACGGGAATCATCCTGGCGGCGGTCACGCTGCCGCTGCTGCTGGCGCTCTACATCCTGAAGCTGCGCCGCCGCCGCCGGGCGGCGCCCTCGACGCTGCTCTGGACCCGCGCGGTCGAGGATCTCCGCGCGAACGCGCCGTTCCAGCGCCTGCGACCGAGCTGGCTGCTGCTGCTGCAACTGCTCGTGCTCGTGCTCGTGGCGCTCGCGGTGATGCAGCCGCGCATGGATCTCGGCGCCACCCGAGGCGGTCGCGTGGTGATCCTCGTCGACAACTCGGCCAGCATGAACACGACCGACGCTCCCGGCGGGCGCACGCGCCTGGAGCAGGCGAAGCGCCAGGCGAAGGAGCGGATCTCGAAACTCATGTCGGGCGGGCTCTTCTCGGGCGCGCC
>VGXK01000409.1 GCA_016873355.1 Phycisphaerae bacterium
GTCTGGGGGAAATTCCGTCGCGGGGTCGAGGCCGCGGACGCGGAAGTGCTTGCGTCGCTTGCGAACTACGACGAGGTGCTCGTGAGTCTCGTGGCGGAGGTCTCGTCCACCTATGTGCTGCTTCGCTCGCTCGAGGAGCGACTCGCGATCGCGAGATCGAACGCCGTGCTCCAGAAGGAGACGCTCGATCTCACGAAGATCCGCTTCGACGCGGGTGCCGTCTCCGAACTCGACGTGACGACCGCGCAGGCCACGCTCTCGAACACGCAGGCGCTCATTCCCTTCTTCGAGAACGCGATCCGGGAGACGACGCTGGTCCTCTGCGTTCTGCTCGGTCGGCCGCCGAGCACGCTCGACGAACTGCTCGCTCCGCCGACCGGCGAGAAGCCGCGAGTTCCGGAGGCGCCGCCGCAGATCGCCGCCGGAATTCCCGCCGACCTTCTGCGTCGTCGACCCGACGTGCGAGCGGCCGAGCGCATCGCCGCCGCCGAGAGCGCCCGCATCGGCGCCGCCGAGACGGAACTGCTGCCGCGCATCTCGATCGCCGGCCTCACCGGATTCGCCAGCAGCAACTACGACGGCCTGCGCACCCCCGAGCTCGGCAACATCTTCGACGGCGATTCCTTCCAGGGATTCATCGGGCTCGAGATCAACTGGCCCATTCTCAACTACGGCCGGATCATCGGCGCCGTGCGCGCGCAGGACGCCGTGTACGAGCAGGCGGCCGCCACCTACCAGGACTCCGTGCTCCGCGCCGCAAGCGAAGTGGAGGCGGGACTCTCGCGATTCCTGCGTTCGCGCGAGCGGCGCGATCGACTCGCCGAGAGCGTGGTGGCGGCCAAGCGCAGCGTGGAGATCTCGCTCATCCAGTACCGCGCGGGCGCCGTCGACTTCATTCGCGTGAACGACGCGCAGACCGTGCAGCTCCAGCAGGAGGACCTGCTCGTCGACGCCCGCGCGTCGATCGCGCTCGGGGCGATCGCGGCGTTCCGCGGCATGGGCGGCGGGTGGGAGATCCGTGGCGACGCGGAACTCGTGGATCGCGAAACGATCGAGCGCATGCGCAACACCGTGAACTGGGGCGACGTGACGAGCCCCGACTGGTCGCGCGGATCGGACTTCGGTTTCCGGCGTCCGCGCAGCGATCTCGAGGGACCGGAGGCTCCGAAGCGCGAGACGGCGGCACCGGTGCCGGCAACGAACGGAGGAACTCAATGACGCGTCTTCGTCTTCGTCGGCGCGCGGCGGCCGCGGCGATCGGCGGAGTCGCGCTCGTTCTGCTCTCGGCCTGCGACGGCGAGCAGCAGAAGAACGAGTACGTGCCGCCTCCCCCGCCGGAGGTGCAGGTCTCGCATCCGCTTGCGAGGGAAGTCACTCGCGAGCTGACCTACACCGGCCAGGTCACGCCGGAAGCCACCGTCGAACTCCGCGCGCGAGTGCAGGGCTTCCTGGAGCAGATGAACTTCAAGGAGGGGCAGCTCGTCAAGAAGGGCGATCTGCTCTACGTCATCGATCGGCGGCAGTACCAGGCGGCGGTCGACATGGCCGCGGCGCAGATCGAGGCGACGAAGGCGTCGCTGCTCGGCGCGACGAACGACGCGAAGATGGCCGAGGAACTCGCCGCGCAGAACGCCGGTCCTCGCATCGACGCGGTCATCAAGGCCGCCAAGCGCGACACGATCGCGGCGCAGCTCGAAGCGAACGAGGCATCGCTTGCGGACGCCAGGCTCAACCTCGAGTTCTGCGAGATCCACGCGCCGATGGATGGGCGCATCAGCGCCACGAAAGTCGATGTGGGCAATCTCGTCGGCCGCGGCGAGCCGACGCTGCTCGCCACGATCGTCCAGACGAGCCCCGTCTACGTGAACGTGGACGTGAGCGAAGCGGACGTGCTCATGGTGCGCGAGCTCGTCGCCGCGAGCGGGCAGGATCGAGAAGGACTTCAGCCGGGACAGGTGGCCCCCGGAAAGTGGCGGCCGGTGGTGCTCACCGTTCCCGGCCGCGACCAGTACCGCTTCGACGGCCATGTGAACTACGTCGCGCCGCAGATCGATCAGGAGACGGGCACGCTGCGCGTTCGCAGCGTCTTCGACAACGCGAAGGACATGCTCGTTCCCGGCATCTTCGTGTCGCTGCACTTCCCGATTTCGACCTACAAGACGCTGCTCGTTCCCGACGCGGCGCTGCTTTCGGATCAACTCGGCCGCTACGCGCTCGTGGTGGACGACGCGAACAAGGTCGAGGTACGGCGCGTGAAGACCGGCGAGCGTCGCGGCACGCTTCGCGAAGTCTCGGAGGGACTCTCGCCCGCCGATCGCGTCATCACGCTCGGCGTGCTGAAGGCGCGCCCCGGCAATCCGGTCACGCCGAAGCTCGTCGAGCTGACCGATGGCGCCGCGGCGCCGTGATCCCGTGATTCCGTGATTCCGTGACCCCGTGAACACGACCTTCTTCATCAAGCGACCGATCGTCGCGATCGTGATCTCGATCCTGATCACGCTCGCCGGCGTGGTCGCCTATCCCACGCTGCCGGTCGCGCAGTACCCGGACATCACGCCGCCCGTGATCCAGGTGACGACCAACTATCCGG
>VGXK01000410.1 GCA_016873355.1 Phycisphaerae bacterium
GCCAGCTCGTGGCCCACGGCCAGACGATCGTGAACGGCCGCAAGGTCGATCGCCCGAGCTTCAGCGTTCGCTCCGGCGACACGATCACGCTCAAGCCGAAGGTGCACAACCTGATCCGCGAGAACATGGAATCGCTCGCCGGCCACATCGTTCCGGGCTGGATCGAAGTGAACCCCGCGGAGCTCTCGGTCAGGGTGGTGGCCACGCCCACGTCGGACCAGATTCCGTTCGACGTGAACGCGAACCTGATCATCGAGTTCTATCGCTGAGCGCCCGGCGCGGACCATGTTCAAGTTCCTGCGCCGCTACAACAAGTGGATCCTGGCGGTCTTCGGCACGCTGCTGCTGATGGTGTTCCTCGTTCCCACGACGATCACCGAGCTGACGCGTCGCAGCGCCGTGATGGGCGGCACCTGGGGACACCTGGGCAGCGAGAAGATCTCCGAGCAGGATCGCCTCGACGCGGCGGGCCAGATGGAGGTGATCAGCGCCTACCAGGGGCTCGTGCGCTCGAACGACTTCGATCGCATTCGAATGGCCGCGGGACTCGAGCAGAAGCCCGAGCACTGGATCATGCTCGTGCGCGAGGCGACGCATGCGGGATTGATCGGCGGAGCGGAGGAGGGTCGTCGCTGGCTCCAGGATCAGCTCGCCTTCGGCAACGCGCAGATCACCGAGGCGCAGCTCGTGGCGCGCCTCGCCGGCGCGTCGAAGCAGAGCCCCGCACAGGTGCTCGAGGCGCTCGCGAACATGCGAGGCGTGCTGCGAATGCTCTCGATCGCCGGATCGCTGCCCATTTCCGACAGCCGCGCCAAGATGGCGGCGGCCGAAGCGCAGATGTCGGCCTCGTGCGAGGTGGCGGTGCTCGACGGCAAGTCGCCGCTTCCCGGCGAGCAGCAGCCGACGCCCACGGACGAAGAGATCAAGGCTCAGTTCGAGAAGTACCGCGACGTGGCGCCGGGCGGCGGCGAGCGCGGATTCGGCTACCGCATTCCCGATCGGCTCAAGCTCGAATGGATCCGCGTTCCGGCGGAGACCGTGCGAGCGTCGCTCGCGAACGATCCGCGCCTCGGTTCGCTCGAGCTCCGCAAGGCGTACCTGAAGGATCCCGCGTCGTTCGTGCCGCCGACGGTGGCGGGCGGATACCCGGAGTTCGACGCGGTCGAGGAGCCGGTCAAGACGGCGGTGCTCGATCGACTCACGAAGGAGCGGCTGCTCGAGATCGCGCGATTCGTGGAGGAGCAGTCGGGACTCGGCCTGCGCGGACTTCCGCGGCGCGGCGGCTACGTGGAATTGACGGACGAGGCCCGCGCCAAGCAGCCGTCGTTCGACGCGATCGTCAAGGGCGTGTCGGAGCAGTTCGGCATTCCGGTGCCGGAGTTCACCGCCGCCGGCGACGCGTGGATGGAACCGCAGGGCGTCTCCGCGATCACGGGACTTGCCACCGCAGGCACCACGCGCTTCGGCGCTCCACCGAGGCGACCGCTCGAGCTGCTGCGGGCGCTGCGCGAATTCGGCGGCTCGCAGACGCTCATCGTGCAGGAAGGCGTGGTGAGTCCCCCGCTCTTCGCGCCCACGCCGGCGACGGCGGCGAACGCGCAGAACTCGGCGAACGCGCCGAGCGACCTCTTCTTCTTCCGCGTGGTCGATGCGGAGGCGAATCACCCACCCGAATCGCTCGATGAGGTGATCGAGCAGGTCCGCACGGATCTCATCCGAGTCGTGCGCTACGACGAGCTCATGAAGCTTCAGCCGCAGATCGAGGCGGAGGCGATCGAGAAGGGAATCGCGCTCGTGGCCCGGCAGTACGGCGCGGAGCCGACCTTCGCGCCGCGCATCAGCGAGTTCAGCTCGCCCATGATCCCGGGGCTCGGCGTTTCGCCCAAGGCGGCCAAGGCGATCATCGAGCGGGCCATGAAACTGCCCAAGACGGCGCCGATCGCCGACGTGCCCGACGCGCAGCGCGTCTTCACGGTTGCCGTGCCGGAGAAGCTCTCGCTCGTGCTCGTGCGCATCACGAACATCACGCCGATGACCTCCGAGGACTTCGACATGTACGCGAGCGCCGGCATGCTCGGCCGACTCATCGAGCCGAAGGTGCCGGGCGTCAAGCTGACGGACCTCTACGGCTACGACGCGCTCGTGAAGCGGTACGACTTCAAGCACGCTCGAGTCGACGACGCCAGCGAGAACCAGGAAACCGCCACGAAGTGATTCGAGCGGCGGCGCCCCGCGTTGCGGGGCGGCTCGTGTTTCGCGGCGGCTCCGGCGGCCCGCGAGCGGAGTCGGCTGCGAGCCGGTGCGGCGCGGCGCCGCATCGCGTCGCGGCGGAGCGACGAGGCGCAACCGTTGAAAGAGCAGCCGCTCACCGGAGGCCGCACGAAGAGTCCTCGTCGCGACCGCGACGCGAAGGCGAGCTGCCGCCCGACGCGAGCGGGCTGCCGGAGCCGACGCGACGCTCGTTCGACGACGCGTCGCTGTCGCGACGGCGATGGGCTGCGGATGCGGCACAACCGACGGCAACGAGTCCGGCGAATCAGTCGGGAAGTGCGCGGAAGGACTCGACCTCACGCGTTGAGAACGA
>VGXK01000411.1 GCA_016873355.1 Phycisphaerae bacterium
CGCCTGCTTCGCCCTCCTTGCCACACTCGTCTCGCCAACGCCAGCTCGCTACGCCTGAGTCGTCACCGCTCTAGAAGCGCGAAGCGCGGAGGAACCCGCATGGAAGCTCGGTCGAGCCCTTCTGCACGAGGTCCGCCAGGATCTCGCCGATCACGGGCGCGAACTTGAAGCCGTGGCCTGAGAATCCGCACGCAACGAAGGTTCGGCGGCGCTCCGGGGCGCGGTCGATGATGAAGTGCTCGTCCGGGGTCATGGTGTAGAGGCAGGTCGCCGCGGCCGTGGCACGCCCCGCGGCGCCGGGGACGAGACGACGCATGGCGTCTTCGAGATCCCGGCGCTCGTGCTCGGTGACCTCCGCGCGCGGAGCGTCTGGATCGATCGACTCGCCCGGCACATGCCGCGCCACCTTGAGTCCGTGCGGCGGGTCCTGATCGTCCGCCGTGGGCACTCCATAGAACGGACCGCGGTCACCGTCCTCGATGAACCAGACCGGACAGGAGACGGCGTCCCCAGCGCCCCCGGCGCCCGCCGCGCCATTGGCGCCCGCGTCCGGTTCGATCCAGGCAAGCGGCTGCCGCGTGGCGCGAAGCAGCCTTCCCAGACGCGGCAGCAATTGCGAGGTCCACGCCCCCGCCGTGATGATCACCGCGCCCGCTTCGTAGCGCTCTGCGTCGGTCTCGACGACGACGGACTTCGCACCTTCCTCGATCGACTCCACGCGCTCGCCCTCGCGGATGCTCGCGCCGTGCCCTTCCGCCAGGCGCAACCACGCACGGATGCAGCGCTCCGGCCGCACGAAGCCGCCGCCGGGCTCGAAGATCGCCTGCGCGCCCTCAGGCATCGCGAACATCGGGAAGCGGCGCCGCAGCGTGCCCTCGTCGAGCCGCTCGATCGCGAGTGCGTGCCGATCGGCGGATTCACCAACGCCTCGCATCACGGCGCCGCCGGGATCGCCCAGGTAGAGCACGCCGCATCGACGGAGCAGCCGCTCGCCCGTGAGCTCCTCGAGCTCGCGGAACTGATCCATCGCGCGGCGCACCAGCGGCACGTAGTCGGACGACTCGAAGTAGGTCTCGCGCACCACGCGAGATCCTCCGTGCGAACTCCCGCGATCGTGACCGCGCGTGAACTGCTCGATCCCGACCACTCGTGCGCCGCGGCGCGCAAGCCACGCGCACGCCGAGGCGCCCATCGCGCCACAGCCGATCACGATCGCATCCAGGTCGGCTTTCATCGCGGGCACTTCGCTCGCTCGAGTCGCCCCCGACTCGTGCCGCCGCCGGCCCGACTCGCCGCTCGTTCCGACTCCCTGCGCGCTCCGGTCGTCACGGCGCCGCGCCGGCGACGGTGAACGAACCCGTCGGACCCTCGAGCGTGGCGAGCAGACGCGCCCTCGGTCCCCGACTCACCGACAGTTGCGAGCCGACCGCGCTCAGCATCCTCCAGATGCGCTCCGGATCCGGATGCTCGCCCTCGAGCCGCAGCAGTCGACATCCCGTCGGTGCGTCGAGCGAGGGATGGCGCGTCTCGCCCCAGTCGATGAAGAATGGAACCATGCCGTCGCCGTGGAAGATGGGCGGCGTGATGCGCCATCGCACCTTCGAGCCGTCGGGCCGATCGCGCGCGCCGGAGATCGCATCGCCGAGATCGACGCCCGCGTCGAGCGCCGCGCGCCGGCGCGCCTCGAGGTCGCTTGCGGCGGCGCACCAGCCGATCACGCGCGGCGCGGCGCCTCGGGAGAAACCGAACGCCGCCTCGCCCTTCGTCCGCGCCGCTTCCGGCGCCGCCGGGTCGAGCGACATGATCTCGAGATAGCGCCGCGACCCCAGCGAGAGCAGCGCGTTGTGCGTTCCCCATTCGGCGTGACGGCCGCCGGATTCGGGGCGCACGCCGAGCGCCCGAGCGAACTCGTCGATCGCCCGATCGAGCACGGGCACCGCCACGAGCAGGTGATCGAGATCGCTCGGAAGACCGCCTCGAAACATGCGGCCATCCTACGGGTTTCCAGCGCGGCCTCTCGGCGCGCGGCGGCCTCGCGGGCCGCGATCCGCCGCGCCGTGCCCTCGGCCGCATGGCGCTCGCTCACCGCGCCGGATACTCGAAGACGCCGCGCTTCGTCTTGTCGCCGAGTCGACCCGCGAGCACGAGTTGCCTCAGCAGCGGACACGGAAAGAACTTCGGATCGCCGAGCTCGCGGTGGAGCACCATCATGATGTCGTGGCAGACGTCGAGTCCGATGAAGTCGGCCAGGCGCAGCGGACCCATGGGGAAGTTGCAGCCGAGCTTCATGATCTGATCGATGTCCTCCGGCTTCGCCACGCCCTCCATCCACGCGTGGAACGCCTCGTTGATGAGCGGCATGAGCACGCGATTGCTCACGAAGCCGGCGCGATCGTGTGCCACGACCGGCGTCTTGCCGAGCGCCTTCGCCAGCTCGATCGTGCGCGCCGCCGTCTCGTCGCTCGTCGCAAGTCCTCGAATCACCTCCACGAGCGACATCACGGGCACCGGGTTGAAGAAGTGCATGCCGATCACGCGCGGCGCCGCGTCGCCCACCGCCGTCGCGATGTCAGTGA
>VGXK01000412.1 GCA_016873355.1 Phycisphaerae bacterium
CACTCTCTGCCGGGCGGAGGCGGCGAGATCTTCGCGCCGGCGGTGCGCCGCAAGATCGGACTCGGAAAGTGCACGGGCGAAGAGTGGCTCACGACCATGCACGAGGCGCATCGACTCGGCATGCATACGAGCGCCACGATGATGTTCGGGCACATCGAAGGCGTCGCCGATCGCATCCATCACATGGCGCTCGTACGGGAATGGCAGGACCGCGCGATCCGCGACTTTGCCGCCGACGGCGGCGGCCGGTGCATGGCGTTCATCTCGTGGCCGTTCCAGCGCGAGAACACGCCGCTCGGACGCGCCAAGGAGTGGGATGTCGAATCGAGCGACCCGTTCCCCGGCGATGTCGTGGCGCGGCTCGACGGAAGCGGCGTGAAGGAGTCGAACCCGGACTTCGGTCGCTTCGTGCGCATGAGCGGCGCCGCCGACTACCTGCGCACGCAGGCGCTTTCGCGGCTCATGCTCGACAACATCTGGTCGATCGGCTCGAGCTGGGTGACGATGGGACCGCATGTCGGCCAGGTCGGCCTGCGTTACGGCGCCAACGACATGGGCTCCGTGATGATGGAGGAGAACGTCGTCTCCAGCGCCGGCACCACGTATTGCATGAACGAACCGATGCTCTGCCGGCTGATTCGCGACGCGGGATTCCTCCCGGCTCAGCGCGGCAACGAGTACGAGCTCCTGCGCGTGCATGACGGTCCGGACTCGCCGGACCTGCGCGTGACCGACTGGAGCTCGCTCCGCGTGAGAAAGCTGCACCGGCAGGGCGTCGCCGAATCGCGCGACGCGTCGCAGCGACCGGCGAGCGACGGGGCGTACGCGCCGCCGAACGGCGCCTCGCCGGGCTCGCCCGACGGCGCGACCGTCCCACTCACCATCGGCGAGCACGAATGACCGTGCTCATGGCATAGGCTTCGGGCATGCCGTTCCGGATTTCGGATACGCCCGTCGAGATCGAGCGCCTCCAGTCGACGCTGCTTGCTCGCCGATCGCCGGATGCTCGCCAGCGTCTCGCGTTCGAGATCTCGGCCGAGCTCATCACACGCTCCCGAGACTCGCTGCGACGCTCGATGCCGCACGGCTCGTCGAATGAGGACGCGGTCCTGTCACGCTGGTTGTTGCTTCAGCATGGACCGGAAGTGGCGCGTTTGTTCGATGAGGGGCGCCGACGCCATCGCACGGAGGCCCGCGACGCATGACGGAGCTCGAGTTCGTCGGAGTCATGCGCACGGTCTCCGATCAATTACGAGCACAGGGTGTCGCCCACTGCGTCGGCGGCTCGGTCTCGTCGTCGCGTCATGGCATGGTGCGCAGCACGCTTGACATCGACTTCGTCGCCGACCTCACGCCCGAGCAGGCGCGAGCGCTCGTTCGCGCGCTGACGCCGACCTTCTATGCCGACGAAGAGACCGCCGTCCTTGCTGCCCGGGAGGGGCGAAGCTTCAACCTGATCGACACCGTGACCGTGATCAAGGTCGACATCTTCGTGGCCCGCGGCGATCCGATCGCACGAAGCAGCATCGCCCATGCGACGCCGGACATGCACGGCGTGCCGATCTCCTCCGCAGTCGACACGCTGGTTGCGAAGCTCCGCTGGTTCCGCATTGGAGGTGAGACCTCCGAGCGTCAATGGCGGGATGTGATCGGAATGCTCCGCGCGGGACTTGATCCGAATGACCGGAAGCGTCTCGAGCGCCTCGGTGCGATCGCCGAGGTCACGGACCTGCTCGCGCGAGCGGACGCGGAGGCATGATCGGTGCGAGCGCCGCGGCCGCGCCGCGCGGCGTGCTGATATGGTGCCGCCCGTGCGCAAGGCGGCGTGGCTCCTGGCGGCACTCATCGCGGGCATCGCGCTCGGGGGGATGCTGCATCCGTTCAAGAACGACGAGGCGTATCCGTGGCTGACGCCGCTCGTCACCGAGTGGATCGCCATCGTCGGGCAGGTTTTCCTTCGGCTGATCTTCATGGTCGTGGTGCCGCTCGTGGTCTCGGCGCTGTTGCTGGGCACCTACGAGCTCGGCTGCGGCCGAGGCATGGGTCGCGTCTTTGCCAAGACGCTTGGCTGCACGGTGCTTGCGAGCAGCGCCGCGGTGGCGATCGGCGTCTCGCTCGTCGTCCTTCTTCAGCCGGGCGCGGGCGCAAACGTCACGGCGGTCGAGTCGCCGGAATCGATCGCCGTGCGCCAGGCCGCGGCCGCCGCGAAACCGGTGACGCAGACGATCGTCGATCTGCTGCCGAAGAATCCGCTCGCGTCGGCCACGCGCGCACTCGAGGGAGAGATCATTGCGCTCATGGTCGCGTGCCTGGTCATCGGCGCGGCGATGAGCGCGAACGGCGTTCGGCAGAAGGTGGCGACGACGCTCGTGCCGCTGCTCGAAGCGATCTTCGCCGTCTGCATCAAGGTGGTCGGGTTCGCGATGGCGCTTGCGCCGGCGGGCGTCTTCGCGCTCGTGCTGAACGCGGCGTTCGTGAACGGGATCGGCGTCTTCCGCTCGCTCGCGGCGTATGTCGGCGTGGTGGTGCTCGCGCTGGCGCTGCAGCAATTCGTCGTC
>VGXK01000413.1 GCA_016873355.1 Phycisphaerae bacterium
CGAGCGGTATCCCGCGCCGAGCGCGAACAAGCCGTCGGGTGACGCCGAGTCGGCGAGCGGCGGCGCTCCGCGCGGATGGTCGGCATCGCCGAAGACTGCGGTGCGGGCGATCTCCTCGCACACGAGCATCGCGATTGCGGACGGACCGTGCTCGCTCGTTGAACTCGATCTGCTCACCGGGCGCACGCACCAGATCCGAGTGCATCTGTCGCATCGCGGCTGGCCGATCGTGGGCGACGACCTCTACGGCGGTCGCCCGCTGCTCGACGAGTCGGGCTTGGCGCTCATCTCGCGGCAGGCGCTGCATGCGTCGTTTCTTCAGTTCGCGCACCCGATCGGCGGCCGGGAGATGCGCTTCCAGGCGCCGATCCCACAGGACTTTCGCCGCGCGGTGGCGTTCCTTCGTGGGCGCGGCGTCGAGTGCGTCGACTCGCCGGGCGCGCGGCTCGATCTCGCTTCGCTCGGCATCCCGCGTTAGCATCCGCCCATGCCGCGTGCGATTCGTGGGTTCGCCGCTTCGTCGTTGCTGATCGTGCTGCTCGTCGGGTGCTCCAGTGCGCCGCGCGACGACGACCCTTCCAACATGAGCGCTGGATCCGGAGCCACGCCGGGCGCCGTCGACGCGACCGACGAGGCGGACGGCGGAATCTTCGGCTGGCTCGGTGATCTCAATCCGTTCCGCGACGAATCGCGATCGGCGGTCGAGAGCGGGCGCGTGACCGAGCGAGCGGAGCCGGATGGCACGCGCCAAGTCTCGATCGACATCGATCTCTCGCGCGGCGAGGGGCCCAGGAGCCTGCTCTGCACCGTGACGCGCCGGATTCCGGCGAACGGCGACGGCGAATCGCTCGATCTCCTCACGCTGCTCGTGCGCGACGATCCGCGCCGCATGATGCTCTTCGACGAATCGCCGGCGTTCCTGGTGGTCTCGCGCGAGCGGCACGCGCTGACCGCGCTTCCACCGAGCGCCGATTCGGTCAAGCGCGCCTCCGACGAGCTCCAGGCGCGGCGGACCTGGCGCGTGCCGGCGGGAGTGCTCGATCGACTCACGAGCGGCGCGCCGGTGCAGCTCGTGGTGGTGATCGGCGGCTCGGAGGTGACGCGCACGATTCCCGGCAGCGTCTGCGTGCAGATCGAAGGCGCCGGTCACCAGCGGTCCGGCACCGCGACCGCGTCCGCCAGTCGAGCCAGGTAATCGCGCTCGCTGATCTCGATCGCGCCGAGCCGGCGCGTGTGATCGTTGAGGTACTGGCAGTCAAAGAGCGTGAAGCCGCGCTCTCGCAGGCGCTCGACGAGCGCCGAAAGAGCCGCGCTGCTCGCGTTGCTTCCGCCGTCGTCGAGCCGGGAGAACATGCTCTCGCCGAAGAACGCGGCGCCGATCGACACGCCGTAGAGCCCGCCGACGAGTCGCTGGTCTCTCCAGGTCTCCACCGAATGGGCGTGCCCGCATCGATGAAGCCGCGAGTACGCCTCGATGATCGGCGCGGTGATCCAGGTTTCCGCATCGCTTGTGCGAGGTTCGGCGCAGCCTCGAATCACCGCGTCGAAGTCGCGATCGAAGGTGACGGTGAAGACGCCGCGCTCGAGCGCCCGCTTCGCATCTCGCGGCGCGTGGAAGGTGTCGAGCGGGAGAATCGCGCGAGTTGCGCAGGTGAAGAACTCCACGCGCGTGGTCCCCGGCTGCCCCATCGGAAACGCGCCGGCGCGATAGAACGCCAGCAGCGCCTCCGGCTCGAGTCGCCGGTCGCTCATGCGCTCGGTGCCGCTCCCGAGCTCGCGTCGAGGCTCGCGATCGTGCGCGCATTCGCGGGAGCGGGCATTCCGCACTCCGGACAGGTCGTCGCCACATCGAGTGGATGACCGCATCGGCGACAGAGCCCGCGCTTGCTTCGCCGACGCACTCGCCACCACGTGAACGCCATGAACATCGCGCGAAGCGCGCACGCGTAGATAAGCGCATCGACGATAAACCCGATCCAGATCGGACTTCTCGGAAACGGAATGCGCCGGTCGGTGAACGGAGGCTGAATCGTGAGAAACGGCGCTCTCGACGGGCTGACTTCCGTCATGCTGTTCCCGACCCTCATGAACCATGCCTCCTGGGCCCAGAGCGCCAGCAGCGGCCACCCGGCGGCGAGCCCATGCGATCGGATTCCATCGACGTCCAAGTCAGGCGGCGAGGGGATCGAGTCGTGCCAAGGTCGCGTCGCCGCGATCGCCTGTTCCCACTCCTCCGGGAAGACTTGGCGCCCACCGACAACCATGGTGAACGCGCAGAGTCCGCCGCGGTAGCCCTCAACGATTCGGAGGGTTCGGTCTTGGCCCACGACCATCGTGAATCGGAACTGCACGGCGCCCGGACCGGTCGGCTCTTGCCAGATCCTGATTCCCCACGCGACGAGCCACGTGACCACGCAGCCGATCGCGAGGTCGCGCAGCACGCCGAGCAGGAACATCGCTCTCGCCGCGCGTTTCGCGCCCCGCTCGGATCGCTCGCGCGTCACGACGCCTTCGACATGCTGACCGTGCGCACCTGCGTGAACTGCCGGTGGCCGAGC
>VGXK01000414.1 GCA_016873355.1 Phycisphaerae bacterium
GCCTGATCCAGGTGCGCGACGAAGGCCAGCTCGATGCGTGGGTGGACGCCGCGATCAAGGCGCAGCCGCAGGCCGCCGCCGATGTCGCCTCCGGCAAGATGGCCGCGATCGGCCGTCTCGTCGGGCATGTGATGAAACTCTCCGGCGGCAAGGCCGACGCGAAGGCCGTCAACGAGAAGCTCACGGCGAAGCTGCGGGGTGGCGGTTGAGTGGTTCGGCCGGCGGCTCGCCATTTCGCGCCCGTGCCGGCGCGGGTGCTGCGCCGCAGGCATGTGCCGCCGGGCCGCCCTCCGATCGGCGCGTCGATCGCGTGCTCGTGAGCGCTGAGCAGATCGCGGCGCGCGTGCCCGTCCTGGCGCACGAGATCGCCGCCGCGCTCGGCCCTTCGCCGCGCGATCCCGTGCTGCTCGCCGTGATGACGGGAGCGCTCATCTTCGCCGCCGATCTCATCCGTCATCTTCCGGTGCCGCTTCGAATCGCGCTCGCCACCGTGACCAGCTATCCCGGCACCGCCACGAGCAGCCAGGGCGCGCGGCTCAAGGGCGAGCTGCCGCCCGATCTCGCCGGGCGCGACGTGCTGCTCGTCGACGACATTCTCGACTCCGGCCGCACGCTCGGACTGCTTCAGCGCGAGATCCTCGCCCGCGCGCCCGCGTCGCTTCGCACCGTGGTGCTGCTTCGCAAGCACGCGGCGAGATCGCTGCCGATCGTCTGCGAGCACGTCGGATTCGACATCCCGGACGAGTTCGTGGTCGGCTACGGTCTCGACTACGACGGCTACTACCGCAATCTGCCCGCCGTGCACGCCATGGTGCCGGCGACGAGCTGATTCACGCGGGCGCCTTCGCCGGCGCACCGTTCTTCGACGGCGCACCGTTCTTCGCCGGCGCGCCGTCCTTCTTCGACTCCGCATCCTTCTTCGGCCCCGCGTCCTTCTTCGACGACGACGGCTTCGCCTCGCCCGGAGCGAGCGCCTCGTCGAGCAGCACGGCGAGTCGCACGCCCGCCATCTGGAGCCGTTCGTTCACCGTGGGCATCCAGCGCGTGAAGTACGCGTCGTCCACGTCGCCGTTGCCCTGCGGCGGATTCGCGTAGATCGTCCGCGTGATCGCGAGCGACTCGTTCGCCCACTGCAACGGATCGCGCGACGACGCCCACTTCGTCCGCTGCTCCGGCTTGATCGCTTCGCGCAGGTTCGCCGAAAGCACCGCCCAGCCGCCGCTTCGCATTCGACTGAGCTCGCGATCGATGAGATCCGTGTCCCACACCTTGTGCAGGTTGCTCTTCTTCCCGAAGGACTTCAGCGAGAGCTTGTTGCCGCCGAGATCGTCCGCGTAGGAAACATGCAGCGGCTGATGAACGTCGCCCACGAAGTGCAGCACGAACTTGAGCGCCTCCACGCGCTCCGCCTTCGGCTTGGTCGTGTCCGCGAGAATCGCCTTGTACTTGCCGATCGCGGAGACAACCTGCTGCCCCTCGGCGCCGTCGCGGGCGAGATCGAGGCGCTCGCTTCCGCGCGGCACATTGATGTAGTGCAGCGGCTTCACCCAGTCGTAGCTGCGATCCCTGCGGATCTCGTCGGCCCAGGTGCACGCGTCGGCGGTCGTCTCGTCGCCGAGCAGCTCGCGCAGCGCCTTCGCCGTCGACTCGCTCACCTGCGCGGTGGCGATGGTTCCGATGATCCTGTGTCCATCGTTGCCCCACGCCGCCGCCCGCTCGTGCAGCGAGCCGATCGCGACCGCAAGCAGGAGCGCGATGGCGACGACCGGCCGTGAAGGACATCGTGTGCGCATCCCGCCAGCGTAATCGCACGCCGGCGCACCCTGAACCACCCATCTCGAAAGCCGGGACCGTCGCGTGGCCGATACAGGGACCGCACGGGACACCGGGACGCATGGCACATGCGCCGGACGAACGATCTCACGGCACTACGAGCTCGCGCCCCAGAGTCCGGCTCGCGGATCGGGCAGATGCTTGCCGAGTCCCTCCAGCGCCGCGCGATCGTCCGCGTCGAGATCGCTCGGCGCCGTGATCGAGAGCTCGGCGTGGAAGTCGCCGCTGCGTCCCCTGGCGTCGGTGATTCCCTTGCCGCGAATGCGAAGCCGCCGCCCGCTCGAAACGCCGGGCGGCACCTTGAGCGTGGCGCTTCCGCGCAGCAGCGGCACCTCGATCGACGCGCCGAGCGCCGCCTCCGCGATCGTCAGCGGCACCTCGAGCACGACGTCGAGATCCTCGCGACGGAACCACGGATGCGGCGCCACGCGCACCGTGAGCACCAGGTCGCCGCGAGCGCCGCCTCCCGGCGACGGGTGGCCCTTGCCGCGCACGCGCATTCTTGCGCCGTCGGCGATTCCCGCGGGAATCTTCACGTCGATGTGCTCGCTCGACCCGCCGGGCGAGCGCAGCGAGATCGACGCGCTGCCGCCGAGCGCGGCGGTCTCGAACGCGATCGTCGTCTCGGCCTCCGCGTCCGCGCCGGGACCGCTCGGCTCGTGCGACCACGGCTCGCCGCGCGACGAGAACCCGAAGCCCGCGCCGGGTCC
>VGXK01000415.1 GCA_016873355.1 Phycisphaerae bacterium
TGTACCGGTAGACGGCGCCCACTCCTCCGGCTCGCGCCACGATCGCCTCGGCCATGCCCTGCACCCACGCGCCCTTCTCGCTGGGCGAATAGCCGTGCACGATCACGGTCGTCGTGGCGATCGGATCGCTGCCGGCCGCACGTGCGCCGCGAGCCGCCGCGCCGAGCGCGGCGATCGCCGTGATCGTGCGCAGCATCGAATCGGCGGAGATCGCAGCGAGCATCGAGTTGGCGGCGAGCGCGCTCATCGTTCGACGAGCGGCGTTCGCTCGAACATCATCGCGTTGTAGTCGATGTCTTCGACCGGCGATGCCGGCGGTCCGATCTCCCGCAGCATCGCCATCACCTGCGCGCGATGGTGAACTTCGTGGAAGAGAAGCTGTGCGAGCAGATCTCCCGCCGTCGCCGCCACGCGGAACCGCCGCCCCTGTTCGTCGGCGAAGCCGTCCCAGCCCACGCGCCGGCTCCAGTCGCGCTCGGCCTCGATCGCCGCGCGAGTGCGCGGCGCCTGCGCGCGCCACGTCTCGTCGATCACGGCGAAGGCGGGAGGCTGCTCGTCTTGGATCGGCCACTGCTCGTAGGGCGGAACCTGCCGCTGCAGCAGTCGCTCGACGTAGTACCACTCGGAGACCATCGTGTGCGTGAGCGTGCGGCCGATCGTGTTGAGTCCGAACGCGAACCGCCGTTCGTACTGCTCGGGCGTCAGCGACCTCACGGCGTCGAGCACCTTGACGCGGGATCGCGAGAGATAGTCGTACGCCTTCGCCGGATTCATCCACCCAATGTACGCGCCGGCGCTCGCCGTCCGGCGCGGCAGGATTCCGAGAACCCGAGGGCGATCGCCGGCGCGCGGCTCGGCCGTTCTTCGGCCGACGGGGCGTGCGCCTCGTCTCGCAGCATGGCACGCCTGCCTCACGGCGCCGTGACGGCGGCGTGAGAGCGATCGCATCGAAGCGAGTTGCTGCGGCTAGGGAAAGGCGATCGGCATGCCGGATCGAACCTGCGAGGCGTCGTAACGCGCCACGGAGACGAGTTGACCGCCTGCACCAAGCACCGTGATCTCGTCGCCGTCGTTGTTGAGCGGGACCGCGCCCGCGGGCAGTTGGATGACGAGCGTCGACAACGCCGGAATGGAACCGCTCAGCTCGAAGTCGTTGCCGGCGCGATCGAGCAGCCGCCAACCCTGCAGATCGACCGCGTTCACCGAGTCGTTCCGAAGCGTGATCGTCTCGTGGCCGGCGTCGGCGCCCGCAGGATCGGGCAGCATGGACGCGATGCGGATCACCGGCGAACCGCTCGCGGCACCTCCCTCGGGCGCCGGCGGAGTGAACTCGAACTCGGCGACGACCGGCAGGTGATCGGATGCGCGCGTGTCGTCGTTTCCCCGGACGGCCGCGGCGCCGTCGAACACCTGCGCCGAGCCTCCCACGTAGGCATTCCGCATCCGCATGGGAATGAGCATCTGATCGAAGAGGATGTCGCCGGTGTTCGCGTCGGTGTTGACGCCGTCGGCGTTCCGGCCGCGACTGTTCGCATCCACGGTGTCGATGCGGCCCGTCGACGCAACGATGTTCGACGACGACCGGCCGTGGCTGACATGGCCGTCGCGCACGAGCGAGTCCATGAGATTGATGAGGAACGGCCCGTCGCGCTCCTCCTGCTCGAAGGGCGCAGCGGGATCACCCGTCTCGAGAATGTTCACGGCGCGATCGTCCGGGTTGTCGTTGATGTCTCCGAGCAGAACGAAGCCTTGATCGTCGAAGTCGCGCTCCAGCACGCGAAGCAGCTCGATCGCGGCGGAGACGCGTCGCGGCTCCGTGGCATGGCGGCCGCCGTGCCGAGCCTTCGGATGCAGCACGAGCAGCCACAACTCCACGTCTCCGCGGTCCGTCGGCACGCCCACCTTGACCGCGAGCACGTCGCGCCGCTCGGGAAACGAGTCGTCGTCGCTCGTGGACGGAAAGAGGAAGTCGGCGTCGGTGGCCACGCCGTTCGACGGCTGAAGCAGCTTCAACGGCTTGCGAACGGCCACCGCCAGGTCCTGCCGGCTGCCGCTCGAGTCGTCGATCACGACCGACCAGTCGCTCGCCGGAAAGAACTGGAGCAACGCGGGCCGATCACGAATCTCCTGCAGGGCGATGAGATCGGCGTCGAGTTCGTCGAGCGTCTCGCGAAGGTTCTGGAATCGAACGGGATTCGACGACTCGAGTCCCGCCTCGAGAAACTTGATGTTGTACGACGCGATGCGCGTGCGCTCCTGCGCCCACGCCGCGTCGTCGGCAACGCCGGAAACGAGCAGCGCCAGCGCGGCGATGCATGCGCGATTGACCCGCCACGGTTCGTTCGACATGGTTCGTCCCTCAATGCTCGACGCGCCGCGACTCGCGACGTCGCGAGCCGCCGCATTCGGCGCGAAGTCTAGAGCGGTGACGACTCAGGCGTAGCGAGCTGGCGTTGGCGAGACGAGTGTGGCAAGGAGGGCGAAGCAGGCGGATCTTGAGGATCCGCCGATGGAGCCCGACGATGCCACACGAA
>VGXK01000416.1 GCA_016873355.1 Phycisphaerae bacterium
TGTGGGCGATCGGGGGCGAGTGACGGCCATCGCGAGCCGCTGAGCGCGACCGCGGACGAGCGGCGCCGCGCGCAGCCGTGCACGGCCCTCGCTGGCCGAGTCGCGCCGGATTCCCTAGCCTGTCGCGTCCCATGGATGCGGTGCGCGAGATCGTGGTCGGCGTGGACTTCTCCGCCTCGTCGCGCATTGCGCTGGCGCAGGCCCTTCGACTCGGCGGAATCTGGAAGGCGCGCGTGCACGCGGTGCACGTGATCGACACCCTCGTGGTGACGGAACTCGAGGAGGCGCTTGCACCGATCCAGCGCGAAATCCGCGCCGGGCTCGTGGCCGACGCGAAATCGGCCTGGACGGACTTCGCCAAGGGCACGAAGGGCGCGTCGTCGCTCGAGATCGAGGTGGCCGTCAACAATCGCGCCGAGGCCATTCTGGACGCGGCGCGGAAGCACCGCGCCGATCTCGTGGTGGTCGGCGCTTTCAGCGACGTGGATCCCGACCTCGGCGTGGGAACCGTCGCGTCGGGCTGCGTGCGACGCAGCGTCGCGGACGTGCTGCTGGCGCGCGACGATCACGACGGCCCGTATCGGCGCGTCGTCGTCGGCATCGACTTCTCGGAGACCTCGCGGCAAGCGCTCGGTCGCGCCGTGCAGATCGCCGCGGCCGATCGCGCCGAGCTTCACATCCTCCACGTGTTCGCGGCGCCGTGGCGAGCGGTGCATTGGCGCTCGCCGAATCCCGCGACGAGCCCCGGATTCGAGAAGCAGTACCGCGACGGGCTCGACGGACGCCTGCGCGAGTTCGCCAAGGCCGAGCTGGAGGCCGCGGGATTGAAGGACTCGAAGTGCGTGCTCTTCGATCACGATGGTCATCGCTCCGGAATCGTCGACTACGGACGGAAGGTGCACGCCGATCTCGTCGTGCTCGGCACGCGCGGACGCTCGAATCTCCGCGACCTGCTGCTCGGAAGCACGGCCGAGAAGACGCTGCGGGACTGCGTCACGAGCGTTCTCGCGGTGCGGCCCAGGTGACGCGCCGCGCGACCACCCGCTTGGCAGCGAGGGACGCTCCCGGTACCATCTCCGCCCCGCCGCATCTGCCGGCGCGGGAAGGAAGCACGATGAAGAAGGAAGGCCATCCCAAGTACTACCACGACTGCAAGGTCTTCTATCGAGGCCAGGTCGTCATGACCGTCGGCGCCACGGTGCCGGAACTGCACGTGGAAGTGTGGAGCGGATCGCATCCGTTCTTCACCGGCCAGAAGGTCTTCGTGGACACCGCCGGCCGCGTGGAGCGCTTCCAGCGCAAGTTCGCCGGCGGCTACTTCAAGGGCAAGGAGAAGGGCGCCGAAGCGCCCGCCAAGAAGGCCTAGAGCGGTGACGACTCAGGCGTAGCGAGTTGGCGTTGGCGAGACGAGTGTGGCAAGGAGGGCGAAGCAGGCGGATCTTGAGGATCCGCCGATGGAGCCCGACGATGCCACACGAAGTCGCAGCCCGCCAGATCGCACCGAATGAGGAGGAACCGCTCGAGCCACGACCCCGGGTCGATTCACGCAGCCGCGCTCGTTCGGGCGCGGCTGTTTCGTTTGCACGATGATGCCGGCGCAACCGCGGCGCGCCAACGCGAGCGCCGCCCCTCCGCTGCCCCTGCTCTCGCGCCATCCCCCGCCGCTGCCCCCGCTTTCGTGCCCGCCCCCGCCGCTACTGCCGCCGCCGCCGATGAAGGAGCCCTCCGAGAATCTCAAACGCACGCTCGATCAACTCCTCGAGGAGGATGATCGGCTTTCGCGCGAGCTCTCGGATCCGGCGATCGTCTCGGATCACCGGCAGGTGCGCGTGCGCTCGATCCGACGCGCGGCGATCGAATCGCTCGTCGAGCGGTATCGGCGCTGGCGCTCGCTCGGCGAGGAGCTGCGCGAGTACGCACGCGCCGCGTCCGGAGACGACGCGGAGCTTGCGGCGCTCGCGACGGCGGAGATGCCGCGGCTTCGCGAGGAGCGTGATCGACTGCTCGCGGAGGTGGAGCGCGAGCTCGTCACCGCCGACGATCGCTCGATCGACAGCGTCATTCTCGAGGTCCGCGCGGGCGTGGGAGGCGCGGAGGCGGCGCTCTGGGCCGGCGATCTTCTCGAGATGTATCGGCGCTTCGCGTCGAAGCGCGGCTGGCGTTTCGAGGAGCTCGACTTCGCCCCCGGCGACGCGGGCGGAATCACGCGCGTGATCGTGGGCGTGCGCGGCGAGGGCGTGTGGAGCGCGCTCGGCTACGAGGGCGGCACGCACCAGGTGAAGCGCGTGCCCGCCACCGAGGCGCAGGGTCGCGTGCACACCTCGACGGCGACGGTGGCGGTGCTTCCCGAGCCCGAGTCGGTCGCCGACGAAGTCGACCCCGAGGAGGTGAAGGAGATCATCACCACCGCGCAGGGACCCGGCGGCCAGAACGTGAACAAGGTCGCCACCGCCGTGCACCTCGTTCACAAGCCGACGGGAATCGAAGTGCACATGCAGGAGACGCGGAGCCAGGCGCAGAATCGCGAGAAG
>VGXK01000417.1 GCA_016873355.1 Phycisphaerae bacterium
TGCGGGCGGCAAGATCGATTCGGAACGGCGCGTGCCGCATCCTCAGCCGCGGATGCCCCTTGCGGGCGCTGTAATCCTGGGGCCCGCCGAAGTACTGGATGAGGAACTCGGCCTGGTTGCGGATGGGTTCGGCCAGGTCGGCCGGGAACATCGGGCGAAGGGTCGGATGCCGCTCGATGCGTGCGTAGAAGCAGCGGGCAATGCGCCAGAACGCCTCCGAGCCGAGTCGTGCATGAAGGGATTGGATCCCGGACATGGCCGGGTATCGTAGAGAAGCGGCGATGACACTCCTCTGCGCCATGCTCGTCCTTGGAATGCTCGCCGGCGACCCCGTCGCTCCCACGCCTCCGGCGTCGCCGATTCCCGAGAACCTGCTCAAGCCGATTCCGTCGACCGGCGGCGTGCCTGCCATCACGAGCGCCTCCGATCGTCTCGAACAGGGGCTGGAGCAGGCTCGTGCCGAGCAGCGCGACTATCCGCGCCAGCTTCAGCAGCTTGCCGATCGGTACTTCCGAACCGCGCGAGACGAGGAGCGGGCGCGCGGCATCGCGGCGCTGCGCACGTTCACGGATCCGGCGTCGTTCCGGCCCATGCTCGAGACGATGGAGCGCGAGCAGCCGGACGTGAAGCTCGCCATGCTCGATCACTTCTCCGAGCAGGGCGAGGCGGGACAGGCCGCGATCGCGCTTGCCGCGATCCGCGATCGGGACAAGGCGTTCCGCCACCAGGCGACCACGCGCCTGCGCCGACCCGTGGCCGATTCCGTGGTGCGCGTGGTCGACGACTCGCTTCGCGACACGAAGCACGAGGTGGTGAACAACGCCGGGCTGCTCGCGGGCAATCTCAACATCCTCTCCGCGATTCCTCCCATGATCTTCGCGCAGGTCGCCGACGACCAGGTGCAGGGCCAGGGCGATCTCGCGTGGATCGCAATCGGCACCACGAAGACCTACGTCGCGAACGTCGTGCCGATCGTCGGCGACAACTCGGGCGCCTTCGCGCCGGTCATCGGCGCGATCTACGAAGGCGTGCTGCTGCGCGTGCAGGACGCGGTGGCCTACAGCTACCGCACGGATCTGCACGAGCAGCTCGTGGCCATGACCACGGCCGACTTCGGCGAGAGCACGGAGCACCTGGGGTACGACATGCGCGAGTGGTGGGTCTGGTTCAATACCCGCTACGTGCCGTTCAAGCAGCGACAGGCGGAGGAGCTGGCGCGGCTTGCCGAGGTGGAGCGGCAATTGAAGGAGCAGCGCCCGGCTGCAGACGAGCCGCCCCCGCCGCCCGAGTCCCCCGTTCCCGCGCCTCCGCCGGCGCCCGGCGTTCCCGCGGGCGATTCGAAGCGCGATTCATGAGCGTCGGTCGATCGCGCGCCGCAGCGCCTCCGCGAGGCGCTCGATGTCGTCGCGCGTCACGTAGACCTGCGCGCTGATGCGCACGTGCCAGGCGCCGCCGAAGTCGATCACGGGCACCTCGATCCTTTCGCGATCGTAGAGGTGCGCCGCGAGCGACTCGAACCTGCCGAACTGCTCGCGAAGCGAGTCGGGCAGGCGCACCGTCGCCGTCGAGCCGAGCATCGATCCGTCGAGCGGCGACATCGGCGGCACGCCCAGGCGCTCGACGAGATGCGCGTGGGCCCAGGCGGCGAGCGCGTGGTTGTGCTCACGGATCCGGCGCAGGCCGAGCGACTCGACGAACTCGATCGCGTCCGCAAGCGCCAGCCACGGCGAGACGTCGCGCGTGCCCTGCCAGTCGAATTCCTCGGCGAAGCCCTGGCCGTAGAAGTGGCTGATCACGCACGGATGCACGCGCGTGCGCCATCCCGACGACATCCGCAGCATGCCGCAGCCCTTCGGCGCGAAGAGCCACTTGTGCAGGTTCGCCGCGTAGGCGTCGGCGTCGAGCCGTTCGAGATCGATCTCGATCATGCCCGGCGCGTGCGCGCCGTCGACGATGACCATGATGCCGCGCCGCCGGCACTGCTCGAGAATCGGCTCGATCGGCAGCACGAGCGCCGTCGGCGACGTCACATGATCGATGACGACGAGGCGCGTGGCGGGAGAGATCGCGCCGACGAACGCGTCGACCACCGCCGCCGGGGACGGGCAGGGCCAGGGAATCTCCGCTTCGCGCACGGTGGCGCCGAAGCGCTCGGCGGTGAAGCGCATCGCCTGGCGAATCGCGTTGTAGACGTGCGTCGTGGTGAGCAGCTCGTCGCCGCGCTCGAAGCGAAGGGAATTGAGCACCGCATTGATCGCCTCGGTGGCGTTCGTGACGAAGCCGATCTCCTCCGGAGCGCAGCCGACGATCCGGCCGAGCGCCTGCTTCGCCGGCAGCATGAGCTCGCGCACGCGGCGTCCGAGCAGCTCGATCGGCCGCTGCTCGATCCGCCGCCGCCAGCGCTCCTGCGCCTCGAACACGCTGTCGGGAATCGCGCCGAAGGAGCCGTGATTGAGATAGGTGACTGCCGGGTCGAGCAGGAATCGACTCTTCAGCGCCGGATCCCC
>VGXK01000418.1 GCA_016873355.1 Phycisphaerae bacterium
GCGAGACGAGTGTGGCAAGGAGGGCGAAGCAGGCGGATCTTGAGGATCCGCCGATGGAGCCCGACGATGCCACACGAAGTCGCAGCCCGCCAGATCGCTACGAATGAGGAGGAACCGCTCTAGGGTGCGAGACCGTTCCTGCCGCCGATACCCTCCGGCCGTGCCCGGCGCCCGAGCGAGTCGAACGGTCGTGGTCACCGGAGCAGCCGGGTACATCGGGAGCCATGCGGCCCTCGCCCTGCTCGACCGAGGCGATCGCGTGGTGGCGCTCGACAATCTGAGCCGCGGCAATCGCGGGGCGATCGAGGTGCTCGCGCGCGAAGGCGGCGATCGCTTTCGATTCGAGCAGGTCGATCTGCTCGATCGCGACGAGCTCGAGCGCTTGCTCCGCGCGAGCGGCGCCGACACGGTGATGCACTTCGCGGCGCTGGCGCTCGTGGGCGAGAGCGTGAAGCTGCCCCGCGACTACTGGCGGAACAACACGCTGGGAACGATTCACCTGCGCGACGCGATGGCGGCCGCGGGGATCCGGCGGATCGTCTTCAGCAGCACCGCGGCAACCTACGGCGTTCCCGCGGCGAGCGAGAACCCAATCCGCGAGTCGTGTCGGCAGCGGCCGATCAATCCCTACGGACGCAGCAAGCTCGCCTGCGAGTCGCTGCTGCTCGACGAGCTGGCGTCCCCCGAGGGGAGTTTGCTCGAAGTGGCGATCCTCCGCTACTTCAACGTGGCCGGCGGCGATGCGAAGGCGCGGCTCGGCGAGGATCATCGTCCGGAGACGCATCTCGTGCCGGTGTGCCTCGACGTGGCGCTCGGCGAAAGCTCCACGATCGAGATCTTCGGAGATCGACACGGCACGCCGGACGGCACCTGCGTGCGCGACTACGTGCACGTGAACGATCTCGTCGACGCGCACCTGCTCGCCATGGAGCGAATGCGCGCGGGCGAAGCGTTCGTGGCGAACGTCGGCATCGGCAGGGGCTTCTCCGTGCGCGAAGTGCTCGAGTCGTGTCGGCGCGTGACGGGGCATGCGATTCCGGAGCGCCTCGGCCCGCCGCGCGACGGGGATCCGCCGACGCTCGTCGCGGACGCGTCGCACCTGCGGGCGACGACCGGTTGGTCTGCTCGATTCACCGAGCTCGACGAGATCGTCTCGAGCGCCTGGCTCTGGAAGCAGCGCCATCCGCGCGGCTACGCCGGAGCGTCGACGACGGCGCCGAATTCGATCCAGGCGCCCGCGATCAGGCACTGAGCGGCGGACCGCTCAGAAGGGAAGCGAGAGCCCGGCGTAGAGCTCGAGGCTGTTGCGGCCGGGATTCGGCGTGCTCGTGTTCGCGTTCGAGATGTGGAACCAGCGCACGCCCGTCATCACGCGGGCGCGCGGTGCGATCTCGAAGGACGCGCCGATTCCGAGCCGCGGCGTGAAGTTGAATTCGGAGCCGTCGATCGGAACCGAGCGCGTGGAGACGATGAAGCCGCAGCCGACGTCCGCGTACAGCGACCAGGTCTCGTACGGCAGGAAGTGCCAGCGGAACGCGAGCGCCGGACCGATCGCGTACGCATCGCCGCCCTCCTGGAAGACGCCGTACTGCTCGAGCTGGGCGTCGAGGCTCAGGTTGTCGATGAAGAACCAGCTCACGCCGAGCTGCAATCCGGCCATCGAGTCGTGCTCGAAGTCGTTCGCGTAGTCGCCGAAGACATTGAACTGAAGCGTGCCGCGCGCGCCGAACGGAACGACGGAAGCGCCATCGGTCGGCATCGGCGGCGGCGCCTGCTCGGCGGCGCCCGTCGCTTGAAGCAGCACGACTCCCGGCGAGCGCGAGAGGTCCGCGGCGGTGAAGCGCGTCGGCGGCGCCGTGTCGGCGTGCGTGCTCGCGCAGAGCGCCGCGACGACGACGATCGCGCTGCGCGCAGGCGCATCGCGCCTCGAAACGAAACGACGCAGCGATGGTGTCGGCATGCCGCCCACGATACGGCACGGAGCAAAAAAAGAACCGCCGCTCGAACGCTCCGACACGCCCGAGCGGCGGGCTCGAGCGGCCCGGGAAGGCCGCAAAGAAGACTGAAGGACGGCGGAGAGTATCGCTGCCACTTTCCGGCGGTCAACGGTTGCCGTGCCTTGATTCGAGGTATTTCTCAAATCGAGTTCGAGCCTCGACTTACGGCCGCCGACCGGGTGTTCGAGGCCGCCCGATACACTCCGCCCATGCGGCTCCTTCCCGTGGCGTCGGCGGGCCTGATCGTGCTGATCTCGGCCGGCTGCGTGCGCCGCCATGTGGACATCACGAGCGTGCCGGACGGAGCCCTGGTGAAGGTCAACGGCCGCGAGGTCGGACGGACTCCCTGCCGCGTCGAGTTCGACCACTACGGCGACTTCGACGTGGTGCTCACGAAGGAGGGCTTTGAGACGGTCGTGGGCGTGGGCAGCGCCAAGGCCCCGGTCTGGGACTGGGCCGGCGTCGATCTCATCGGCGAGCTCGCACCGTTCAATCTCGTGAGC
>VGXK01000419.1 GCA_016873355.1 Phycisphaerae bacterium
GGTGGCGACGCCGTTCTCCTGCGACATGAGCACGCCGTCCCACAGCGAAGTGATCGTGTAGCCCGGCGTATCGAAGACGAGCGTCCAGTGATGCACCATCTCGTCGGAACCGTTCGTGATCGTGAGGTGGCCGACGAATCCGCTGCCCCAGTCGTCCGAGACGTTCCAGCTCCAGGTGAGACCGAAGACCTGGCAGTCGTCGAGGAATCCGTCGCCGTTGGCGTCGCCGCCTTCGGCGATCTCGCACGAATCGGGCACGAGATTGAGATTGCAATCCTCGACCCCGCCGTTGAGGATCGCGCAGAAGTCGGGAACGCCGTCGGCGTCGCAGTCGGCAAGCGCCTGGCATGAATCCGGCACGCCGTTGAGATCGCAATCGGCGGCGCCCTGGGCGATCTCTTCCGCGTCGGAGATTCCGTCGCCGTCGCAGTCGGGACCGCAGAGTCCCCAGGCGCCGAGCAACTCGCCCAGATCCGCGCCATCCACCTGCCCGTTGCCGTCGAAGTCGGCGGCGCACGGACTCGAGCACTCGCCCCAGGAGCCGAGCAACTCGCCGAGATCGGCGCCGTCCACCTGTCCGCTGGCATCGAAGTCGGGAGGACACTCCGTGTTTCCGCCGGCGCCGAAGTCGACGTCGCTCACGCTGTAGAAGCCTTCGCCGACCGGATCGAGGCGCTGCCAGATCACATAGATGCAGTGCTTCCCGCTTCGCGCAGGGATGATCGAGTTGAAGCGATACTCGGTGCCGACCTTCATCACCGGGCCGATCGTGAGGGGAACGAGTTTGTCCCAAGTGAGCGGCATGAGCGGATTCCAATCGGCGGAAGTGATCCACGCGTGGAAGACGCTCGGGTCATGCGGCGTCGTCGTGTAGAAGACGAACTCGAACGGGCCGGCGCTCATCGGCGTGGCGGGCCAGTCGTCGCGCACGAGATCGAGGCCCTTGTACTTGGTGTTGCCGCCGCTGGCGATCTTGCCGTCGGGAATGAAGGTGTCGTACGGCGCGTTCATCTGCGCCTGCGGCGTTCCCGGATAGAAGTTCACGACTTCGTTCCAGTCGTAGAAGGGCTGCGTGCCGCCGAGCTCGATCGCGGCCTGCACGGCGGCCGATTGCGGATTCTCCGGGCCCTCGAGAAATCCGCTGTAGATGCGGCTGATCGGCTGCGCCATGGACCCGTGGCCGTGCGCTGCGCCGTTCAAGAATGCAATCGCCGCCGCGCACGACGCGACTCCGACTTGCGTCCGCGTGCCTGCGCACCATCTCGGCGCACGCCACCACCGCCGCCCCGCCCTGCGGTCGAACGACTTCGAACTCATTCGGAGACTCCTTGGTCCCGTCGATCGCGACATCGCCCGTGCCCGTCGAAGGACAAGGCTCCGTACGCGGGGCACCCGCCGGCGTGTTCCCGCGTTTCACGCTATCGGAATCGCGGCGCTGAACCTTCCGCACCAGCGCCAATGAACGATGCGGGCCCTCGGCAGCCCGGCGCGCCCGACCAGGTCCCGAACCTCGCGTTCGAGAAATCCCTTGTCCACGGAGAGCACCGCATCGTGCCGCACCACGCGAGGCTGGCCGATGGTGAGCACGCGCACGCCGAAGCGCGACCAGGCGCTGCGCGAGAGATCGTTCCAGATCACGAATCGTCTCGCGACCCGCGCCATGATGCGAAGCAGCGCCACGATCCGCTGCTCGTCGAAGTGATGCAGGAACATGCCCGCGTGCACCAGGTCGAAGGAGCGCGGCTCGAAGCGGCGATCGATCTCGAAGGCGTCCGCCTGCAGAAGGTCGATCGTGTGCGACGAGACGGGCGCTGCGGCGTCGTGACGCGACGAAGGACGACGGAGTTCGTCGGCGCGGCGCGACGCCAGCCGCTCGACCTGGCGCTTCGCCTCGTCGATGCTTGCCTGGAGGCGATCGACGCCGACGGCGCGAATCGCGACGCCGCGTCGACGCCCCCACTCGACCGCCGCGATCGGGATGTCGGCGCAGCCCGTGCCCACGTCGAGCAACGAAAGGGATTCGCCCAGGTCGGCGCGGTGATCGTCGAGATGGCGAAGCAGCCCGTCGACGCCGCGCATGCGTCGATTGATCCAGCGGATGAATCGGAACGAGCGCACGATCTCGACGGGATCCGTGCCGGGCTCGTCCATGATCTCGGCGAGCGTGGATCGCGCGGACACGGCGCGAGTCTATTGGCGGCGCGAGCGCCGGTACGATGCGACGCGTTCGCGTCCGCTCGGGCGATGCCGGCGACGCGACGCCCTGGAGCCGAGAGTTCCCTCGATGCATGCCCGAACCGCTCTGCGCCGTCGCCTCTGGATCGGAGGGTCCGTGTGCTGCACGGCCGCCGGATTCGGCCTCGGCCCGATGATCGGCGCCACGATCGGCGGACTCGCGACGGCGCTGCTCTTCGGCACGGCGCTCAGCCCGTCGAGCGACTTCTACGTTCGTCCGATTCGGCGCGGCGATCGGAATTCGCGGCGCGTGGCGCTCAC
>VGXK01000420.1 GCA_016873355.1 Phycisphaerae bacterium
TCTCGATGCACAAGGTCACGCAGCGCTCGGACGACTTCAAGGTGCTCGTCGACGAGGGAACCGGTGATCTCGTCGAGGTCGCGGCGCCGGCGATTCGAACCTATCGCGGCTCGATCGCAGGCGATCCGGCGGGCGGCGTCGCTGGTTCGGTGCTCGAAGACGGCTTCTCCGGTCTCGTGCATCTCGGCGACGGAACCACCTGGGGCATCGAGCCCGTGGGTCGACTTTCTCCCGGAAACGAAGGCGATCCTCGTCATGCGGTCTACAGCTCCGGCCAGCTCATGCCGACCGGCCACCACTGCGGCGTGACCGACCTGAAGCCGCGATTCTCCATGGGCGGAGAGGTGCCGGAGGGCGGCATCGCCGGCGACACCCCGAACTACGCCGAGATCGCCTTCGAAGCCGACTTCGAGTTCTATCAGAAGAACAGTTCGAACCTCGGCAACACGATCAACGACATCGAACTCGTGATGAACAACGTGGACTTCGTGTTCAATCGCGACGTCGACATCTCCTACGAGTACACCACGATCGTGGTGCGCACGAGCTCGTCCGACCCCTACTCGGCGAGTTCGATCAGTGATCGACTCTGCGAGTTCCGCACCGTCTGGAACAGTTCGCCGGAGAGTTCCATCCAGCGCGACGTGGCGCACATGTTCTCCGGATTCAACTTCAGCTCCGGTGCGATCGGCGTGGCGTGGCTCGGCGTCCTCTGCAACATCAGCGCGAACGACTGCGGCGCGAACGGCAACCTCGCCTACGGCATCGTCGAGAGCAAGTACCTCAACCCGACGCCGCTCTTCCTCCGCACGAGTCTGAGCGCCCACGAGATCGGCCACAACTGGGAAGCGACGCACTGCGATTCGCAGGGCAACCCGAACTGCCACATCATGTGCTCGTCGAACAACGGATGCGGCGGCGTGTCGGGATCGAACCTGAAGTTCGACCCGCTCTCGATCACGGAGATGACCAACTACAAGAACTCCGTCAGTTGCGAGCCCACACTGGCGGCGCCGATCGCGCCGCCGTTCCTCGACACCTTCCCCAACCTGACCCTCAGCTCGTCGAACTGGATCTGGAACAAGGGCGGCCTGATCTCGAGCGCGGGCACGAGCGAGCCGAGTTCGCCGAATTCGCTCGTGCTCGATGCGAGCGGTTCGAACGAGTACCAGGACGACCAGATCCGCAGCAACAGGATCCTCATGGCAGGGATCGGAGCCGCGGTCTTCTCCTACTACACGCAGCACAAGGGCGTGGAGTCGGGCAAGTCGCTCACGGTGGACTACCTGAACTCGGCGCTCGACTGGGTCACGATCAACACGATCGTCTCCAACGGCGTCGACCAGACCGTCTTCACGCAGTGGGAGCATGAGCTTCCCGCGAACGCCCTGCACGACTCGTTCCGCATCCGCTTCACCACGAACGGCGACTCCGGCACCGACGACTGGTACATCGACGACGTGTCGGTCGCGGCGGGAACGCTGTGCCAATGGGACCTCACCGGGAACGACATCGTCGACGGCAGTGATCTCGGTTCGCTGCTTGGCCAATGGGGCGTCTGCCCCGGCTGCACCGCCGACTTCAACGACGACGGATCCGTCGATGGCAACGACCTGGGAGCGATGCTCGGCGCCTGGGGCAACTGTCCCTGACCGACCGACCCCGCAACCGCACGGACGAACCTCGCCCTCCGGCTCCGTTCGGCGCCGGAGGGCGCGTTCGTTGGCTCATGATCGCGCTGCTCGCGTCGGGGTTGACCATCCTTCTCGTCGCACAGATCGCGGATTGGGCCACCGGCTGGGCGGGCCGCACGCTCTCCGATCGAGTGGAGTCGACCGTGCTCGCGCTCCTCGAGCAGCGGGGGCAGGGCGAGCGTCGCGCACTCTTCGTCGTCGATGAGGCCGGGCGCCCCGACGAAGCGATGCTCGACGGCTTCGTCGCGGCGGCGACCGAGCGCTACGGACGGGCGAAGCGCGCCTCGGTGGTGAGTCTCGCGCCGCGCGCCGAGCACATGGAGGTCGTGGCGGCCGTCGCGCTTCGATTCGAGCGCGACGACGTGCTTGCGACGGTGCGGCTGCGCATGGTGCCGGCATCGGCGAACGAATTGGCGCTGCTGGGGGTGGAGCTGCTCGACCGCACGCTCGGCGACCTTGCGGTCGGAGATCTCGACGGCGAGCGCCGGCCGCAGCCGAGCGCGGACGGAGGCGCCGCGCCGCGAACGGGCGCGCGCGGGCCGAGCGGCGGCGAGGGGCGCGGCCCCGGCGAGTCGACCGGCGCCGACGAATCCGGGAGCGCCGGATGAGCGATTCCGACCCTTCTGCGCCGGCGCCCGCGCACGCGGGGCCGGCCGCATCGCCGCCCGTGAGTCGACTGGCGCTCACCGCGCTCGGATTCAACATTCCCTGTTTCCTGCCGCCGTTCACGCTCATGGCGGCGCTGCTCGGCGTGGTGGCGTGGATCCGCATCGCGCGCGCCCCGACACGCCTGC
>VGXK01000421.1 GCA_016873355.1 Phycisphaerae bacterium
CGCCCACGAAACGGCGGAGATCCGCGGCGAAACGCCTCAATTCGACGGGGTCGACGACTGCCTTGGCCATGACGGCTCCTGCTGGGTGCGAGCGCCGTGCGCGCGGCGCTCGCGACGAATTCGATTCGAGGCGCCGCGCGGTCCGATCCGTCGGGGCGACTCGCACGCGAGTGTACGCTTCGCGCATGACGGCGGTCGCATGCGGATTCGACGGGCGGATGATCATCGACGGCATCCGGCGCGACGCCGTGTCCGGAAAGCGCTTCGAGGTTCGAAACCCGGCCACGGACGAGGCGATCGCGAGCGTGGCGTCGGGAGGCGCCGAGGAGGCGAACGCCGCGATCGACGCGGCGGTGCGGGCCCTGCCCGCATGGCGCGAGCGACCGGCGGTGGAACGAGCCCGGCTGCTGCTTGCGCTCTCGCGCCGCATGCTCGAGGAGCGGGATCGGCTCGCGCGAATCCTCACGGCGGAGCAGGGAAAGCCGCTCGGAGAGGCGCGCGGCGAGATCGAGTACGCCGCGAGTTTCCTCGAGTGGTCGGCGGAGGATGCGCGGCGGCTGCTCGGCGAAACGGTTCCGGCGAGCGTGCCGGGCAAGCGCATCCTCATTCTCGCGCGGCCGGTGGGCGTGACCGCCGCGATCACGCCGTGGAACTTCCCCGCGGCCATGATCACGCGCAAGCTCGGCCCCGCACTCGCGGTCGGCTGCACGCAGGTGGTGAAGGCGGCGGAGTTGACGCCGCTCTCGGCGCTCGCCATCGGCGAGCTCGCGATCGAGGTCGGATTCCCGCCCGGCGTCATGAACTTCGTGTCGGGAGATCCGGAGCAGATCGCCGGCGCGTTCTTCTCGCACCCGGAGGTGCGAAAGGTGAGCTTCACCGGCAGCACGGAGGTTGGCAAGATCCTGATGCGGCAGGCGGCCGACCGCGTGGTGCGACTCTCGCTCGAGCTCGGCGGTCATGCGCCGCTCATCGTCTTCGACGACGCGGACCTCGATCGCGCGGTGGCCGGCGCGATGGGCAGCAAGTTCCGCAACGCCGGCCAGACCTGCATCTGCGCGAATCGACTGCTCGTGCAGCGCGGCATCGCGGAGGAGTTCACGCGCCGGCTGACGGAGGCGGTGCAGGCGCTCGTCGTCGGTCCCGGCGACGCGGAGGGCGTTTCGATCGGTCCGCTCATCGACGACGCGGCGATCTCGAAGGTCGAGGCGCACGTGGCCGATGCGCAGCGCCGCGGTGCCAGGGTGCTCTGCGGCGGCGCTCGCGCGCACCCGAAGGACGCTCGTGGGCGCCGGCTCGCCGATCGCTTCTTCGAGCCGACCGTGATCGAAGGCGCGGGCCCCGCGATGCTCTGCATGCGCGAGGAGACCTTCGGGCCGGTCGCGCCGGTGATGACCTTCGACACGGAGGAGCAGGCGATCGAGATCGCCAACGGAACGCCGTTCGGACTCGCCGCCTACTTCTTCACGCGCGATGCGTCGCGCATCTGGCGCCTCTCCGAGCGGCTCGATTTCGGCGTGATCGGCGCCAACGACGCGCTGCCGAGCGCGCCGCAGGTGCCGTTCGGCGGCGTCAAGCAGTCGGGATTCGGGCGCGAGGGCGGACCGCACGGCACCCGCGAGTTCGTCGACCTGCATTATGTGAGCGTCGGGATCTGATCGTCGCACTCCGTGCGTCGGCGCGAGATCGTTGTGAATCGATCGACGATTCCGCCGCGTCATGGAGATACACTCACCCTCGAGTTCGGATCGATGCGGCGGTTGCGGGCTGAGCGACCACGCGGGTTCCTCAGCCTTTCGCGAGCGTGCGATGCGATCGCTCGGAGGAGGGCGGCATGCATCCAGTGAATCGGACGGCGTCGAGTGCCTCGCGCGCCGTGCTCATGGGTGCGTTCGTCTCGTCGGTCATTCTTGAGGTCGCCGTCGCCGGCACTCCGGTGCCGCCGGGTGCGGCGCACGCGCCGATCCCCGACGGAGCGTTCGTGCTGTCGCACGCCGAGATCGCCGCGATCGAGGCGGAAACGGCCGGGCGCGGGCTGCTGATCCTCCGCGACGGCGACACCCTGCGCGGTCGCGTGCTGACGGAGGGGATCATCATCCTTCCCGGAGCGAGCGTGCAGTACGAGCCGGACACGCACATCGTTTCCAGCGGACCGACCAACCTTCTGCTCGGCACCTTGATTCCCGTTCCGCGCGACATCGGCTCCAACGGCGGCGCTCCCGCGCAGCCGGCCGACGGCGGCCTCGCATCCGGCTGCACCGGCATGTCGTCGATCTCCGGCGACGACGGCGCGTCGCCGGGCAACATCGCCTTCACGATGCATGGTCCCGCAACGATCAACGCAGGCATGTTTCTGCACATCGACGGAGGTCACGCACCGGAGGTCAATGCCTCCGGCACGCAGGACGCTCCGGGAATCCAGGTGCTTGGAGGCGCCGGCGGCAAGGGCGCGGATGTGTTCATTCGCGTCACCGGTCCGCTGACGATC
>VGXK01000422.1 GCA_016873355.1 Phycisphaerae bacterium
GCTCGCTACGCCTGAGTCGTCACGGCTCTCGTGCGCCGACGGTCGTGAGCGACTCGCGCGGTCGCTACCATGGCGGACATCGTGCGCTTCGCGATCGTGACACCCACGCTCGACGCCGGAGCGTTGCTGCGGCAGACCGTCGAATCGGTGCTCGCGTGCCTCGGCCCGGAGGATCGATACACGATCGTCGACGGCGGAAGCGTCGACGGAAGCGTCGACGAGATCCTGCCGCTGCTTCCGCCGAACGCGTCGGTCATTCGCGATCGCAACGGCGGCATGTACGACGCGATCGCCCTCGGATTCGAGCGCACGCCTGGCGATCTCATGGGGTGGATCAACGCCAGCGACCTGCTGCTGGCGGGCTCGCTCGACACGGTGCGGCGCGCGTTCCGCGAGACCGGCGCCGACCTCGTCCACTTCGACGACCTCTTCATCGACGAGCGCGGTCAGGTGCTCCAGCGCACGGTGGGGACGGTCGACCGTCCGCAGGAGGCGATGCGGCTCGTCGGGTGGACGCCGCTCCAGGACGGCTGCTTCTGGACGCGCGAGCTCTACGAGCGATGCGGCGGAATCGATCCCCGCTGGCGTCTCGCCGGCGACTTCGACTTCTTCCTGCGCGCCTTCCACCGGGGACGAACGGCGTACGTGCCGGGCGTCGTCTCGGCGTTCCGGCGCCATCCGAATCAACTCTCGCGGCGGCATCGACTCGACTACGAGCGCGAGAATCGGCAGGTGCGAGAGCGCTTCGCGTCGGAGAATCCGCAGGCCAGGTCGTCGCTGCTGGCCCTTTGGCGGCGCCGCCTGGAGCTCTCGCTTCGGGCGCGCACCGGGCGCAACCGTCGGCGCACGCCGCTGATCGGCTCGCACTGGCAATCGGTGGCGGCGAGCATCGAATGAGCCTGCTGCGGCGATGGATCGAGGTCGTCGTCGAGCCGCGCCGCATTCTGGGGCTGCGTCACCTTCCGCGCTATTTCCTGGAGTGGCGGCGGCTGCGCGCGGAGGGCGTTCGGGCGCGATTCACCGACCTGTGGCCGCAGCTCGGCGATCGCACGCTCGCGACGCCGTTCGATCCGCACTACTTCTTCCAGGGCGCGTGGCTGGCGCGCCGGATCGCCGAGGCGATGCCGCGCCAGCATGTGGACATCGGCAGCGATCTTCGCACGGTCGGAGCCGTGAGCGCCTTCGTGCCGACGACCTTTCTCGACTACCGCCCCGCCGCGATTTCGATGTCGAATCTCGACGCTCGCTTCGGGGACCTCCATCGACTGCCCTACGACGATCGCTCGCTCGAGAGCGTCTCGTGCCTTCATGTGATCGAGCATGTCGGGCTCGGTCGCTATGGCGATCCGATCGACGCGCAGGGAAGCGAGCGCGCCTGCCGCGAGCTGGCGCGCGTGGTGAGGCCGGGCGGACGCCTCTACGTGTCGGCGCCGATCGGTCGGCCGCGCGTGGAGTTCAACGCCCATCGGGTGTTCGAACCGAACGCCGTGGTCGCCATGTTCGCCCCGCTCTCGCTCCGCTCGTTCGCGTGGGTCGGAGACGACGGGACGATGCGCGAGAACGCGTCGCCGGCGGATGCCGCGAGCGCGAGCTACGCATGCGGGCTGTTCGAGTTCTCCGCGCCGGCCTCGGCAGGCTGAGCCGCTCGGGAGGGCGATGGACTTCTCAACTCCCAGGGACCGGGCGCCGGTGACGGCGTCGATCGACACGGATTCGCCGACGGCGAACTCCTGAACGACGACCCCTCGCGTCGATCCGGGCGGCTCCTGGTGCTCGAGCGCCGGAAGTGCGCGGCGCCGAGGAAGCTCGAGATCGTCATGGGATTCGCCGAGGAACTGCGACGGGCATTCGCGGCACCGAATACGCTCGCCGCCTCATGAGCACCCGCGCCTACGCCGCGCACAACTCCGCCACGCCGCTGGCGCCCTTCTCGATCACGCGGCGCGAGCCGCTCGACGGCGACGTCGAGATCGAGATCCTCTACTGCGGCGTCTGCCACAGCGATCTCCATTGGGCTCGCAACGAGTGGGGGCAGAGCCAGTTTCCGTGCGTGCCCGGACACGAGATCGTCGGTCGCGTCACGCGCGTTGGAAACGCGGTGCGCCGATTCAAGGAGGGAGATCACGCCGCGGTCGGTTGTCTCGTCGACTCGTGTCGCTCGTGCACCTCGTGCATGCACGGACACGAGCAGTTCTGCCTCAACGGCGCCGTCTTCACCTACGGTGGCAACGATCGGCACTCGGGCGGGCAGACCTACGGAGGCTACTCCGAGAGGATCGTCGTCGACGAAGCGTTCGTCCTGCGCATCGGCGCGAAGGCGAATCTCGCCGCGACGGCGCCGCTTCTCTGCGCGGGGATCACCACCTGGTCGCCGCTGCGCCGCGCGAAGGTCGGCAAGGGAATGAAGGTCGGCGTCGTCGGACTCGGCGGACTCGGCCACATGGCGATCAAGTTCGCGAGCGCGTTCGGCGCC
>VGXK01000423.1 GCA_016873355.1 Phycisphaerae bacterium
CATTCCTGCGAACAACAACGGCAAGGGCGACAACATCATCTCGCCGGACGAGCGCGCCCCGCGCTTCATGTTCTCCTCGAGCAAGCAGCGTCCGGATCTTCCGCTCGACGGCTCCGCCACGAACGGCGCGATCCTGGCCGACGGGCAGGGACCGTTCCGCGGTCGAGTGAGCAGCGAAACCTATCGAGGCGCCGCGTTCCAGGCGCACTCGGGGCTCACTCCGTGGGCGCAGGACCTCGCCTACAACTACGGCGGGTCTGCGCAGCCCTATCCGCTGCCGCCGTTCCTCAAGAACCCGGCGAACACGAACAACCCGGGCACGGACGCGGGCGCCGGTGATCCGGACATCGTGGGTCAGCTCGTCTCGGGCGTGCCGCTCAAGGGTCTGCACATCCTGCCGCTCGTGCGGAACTACACCACGAGCCTCATTCCCATGAACGTCGGTCCGGCGGCCTGGCCGCCGGACAATCCGACGAACCTGCTCACGGCCGAGCCGATGCGGATCGCGATGAAGCCGGTGAGCTTCCCCACCAAGACGGTGATCGGTCTGCCCGGCGGCGAGGCGAATCCTCGTCAGATCTTCGGCCTCGACTTCCCGGTGAGCGCGCCGACGGGCGTCACCTCGGCCATCACGTTCCTCGCCGACAAGGGCATGCGGCCGCCGGTCTCGAACGGCAACCTGGACTCGGAGATCGCCTACAACGCGGGCGCGCCGGCGGGCACCGACTTCGCCACGGCGATCGACTCGCTGCTGCCGCTCGACGGCTCGTTCTCGCCGTCGCATCGAGGCGCCGACTTCGACACGGTCGCCGAGATCACCGACCTGATGGTCTGGGGTCCCGTGTACGAGTCGAGCGGCTCCGGCCAGGTCAAGCACACGCTCGGCGAGATCCTCACCGATCGAGTGCCCGGCTTCCCGGTGGGACTCGTGCGCCGTCATGTCGATCTCGACGGCGACGGCATGTCCTCGCCCGAAGAGCAGAATCCGGCGTGGGCGCATCTGAACCGCCTCCAGTTCGACGGTCCGACCGTCGCGTTCAGCTGGTTCGACAACACCGGGAATCCGGTCGCGCCGCCGGCCCAGAGCGCGATCGTGCAGTGGGGCGGCGCGGCGGGCGCCGTCGGCGCGTACGCCTCGAGCCTGCCGCTCGGCACGCGGCTGCTCGAGTCGTTCACGCTCGACGACCGCGGGACCACGCTCGTCTACGGCCCGTATCGATCGATCCCGCGCAGCGCCGACCTGAACAACGACGGCACGATCCTCACCCAGGCCCAGATGAATTCGAACACGCTCTCGAACGAGCTGGCGCAGTGGCTCGAGAATCGGCGCTTCCGGCTGACGGCGGGGGGGAGCGCTCGCGGAGTCCCGGGCATGGTGAACGTGAACACCGCCCCGGTCGAGGTGCTGCGCACGCTGCCGCACATGTCGCGGCTCATCTACGGCGAGAACACCGACGTCAACGGGAACGGCGTCGATCTCGACGGCGACGGCGTCGACGATCGCTACGACCTGGTGATCGATTCCGACGGCGACGGCCTGCTCGATCGCCAGCGCCCGTCGCCGCTCGTCACCACGGGCAACGCGAACAACCCGTACACGGCGCCGCTCGTGCGCGTGCCGGAGGCGTTCGATCTCTATCGAAGCCGCATCGACACGGCGTGGAATCCCGATCTCGTCTACGCGAGCCGGGCGAATCGGAACGTGAATCCGGCCTCGCAGCCCACCATGCCCGACTACATCGATCGCGGACGCATCCCGGGCGATCTCAACAACGACGGCTACCAGGACAACGGCTTCTACCCCGGCATGCGAGCGGAGCGCGGATTCGAGAGCCTCGGCGAAGCGATGCTCGTCACGCGCACGAGCGCCGCGCTCGACGGCGCCGGCGCCGATCCCACCTGGGGCTGGGACGACAACCAGAGCTGGAGCGTGCGCTTCGCCGGACTCGATCCCTTCCGTCTCGCGCAGCTTCCCGCCGACAACGACACCGACTACGGCGGCGGCTATCGACAGCGCGTGGCGAACGGGCCGTACCGCTTCCCGCCGTACCAGGGGCGCATCAGCGTCGACTCGGCGAGGAGCTCGCGCCTCGCCTACACGCCCTCCGCCGGTTCCACGATCGCCGTGCGCGACGTGCCGGGCATGAACCTCGCCGCCGGCGACGCGCACGAGCAGCAGCTGCTGCTTTCGAGCCTGTCGAACGTCCTCACCACGCGAAGCGACGTCTTCACCGTCTACTTCCGCGTGAAGAGCGTGAGGCCGGACCCGGTCACGGGGCGCTACGACGCCATGGATCCGCGGCTCATCGTCGACGACAGCCGCTACGTGATGTGCATCGATCGATCGGAAGTGGAGCGACCGAGCGATGCGCCGAAGATCGTCTACTTCCAGAAGGTTCCCGACTGAACCGAGTCGCCGCCGACCTCGGTCGGCGCGGCCGAAAGCCCTTCGAGCCAATTCAGCCCCACGCC
>VGXK01000424.1 GCA_016873355.1 Phycisphaerae bacterium
CGACGAGGTCGCGCCATGCGGAGGCGGGCGCGAGCACGCCGTGGTAGGTGAGCTGGTGGGCGCGCGGGGGTGGCACGAGTGCGGCTAGGCGCTCGATGAACGTGAGCGGGTCGAAGGAGACGGCGGGCGGACGGACACTCCCGATCGAAGAGCGGGCGCGCTGCCGTCGAGTCGCGCGGCTTCGAAGGGCAGCGCGAGCAGCACTGGATCGGCGGCTTCGAAGCAGAGCTCGAGGCCTTCGGCGGCGCCGATGTCCTTCAAGCTAGCGCTCAGCGTTCGACCGATCGACTCCGTGAACAGCACGCCGCCGAGCGCGTCGCCGAGATCGACGAGCGCTCGACTGAGCGTCGCGTGCTGCGCTTCGGCCGGCCCGCGATCGATCACTTTCGTGTGACCCTGGATGAACTCGGCGTAGCTCCGGCTGAGCTGCGCCGTCAGTCCGACGCCCGTCTCGCGCGCCACCTCTTCGCCATCGAGCCGCGCCGTCAGATCGATCACGCCCTCGCCCGCGTTCGCGATGCGCAGCGTGAAGCGCTTCAGGCGGCGCGTCGCTGTCGTCGGGCCGACCTTGGGCTTGCGATCGACGCCTTGGATCGCGTCGACGATCTGCTCGAACTGGTCGATGCTCCGGCGCGCGAGCGGTTTGAGGAGGCCAGGCACGACGACCTTGTCGTCGATCAGCACCGGAATGACGCGGATGCCTTCGTCGTTGCGGCGGCAGATCAGCGCCGAGACCTCGTTGCCGAACCACGCACCCTTCGCTTCGCGGCTCGAGAAGAACACGAGACCGACGTGGCAATCGTCGAGCCCCTCGTTCATCTTCGCGGCGATGTCGTCGCCCGCGGCGATCTCGTAGCGATCGAACTACGCGTCGATCCCGGCCGCGCGAAGCTTGTCGACGAAGGCGTTGACCTCGGCTTTGTCGACTCCGCGATGACTACAAAACACCCGCTTCGACGTGCTCTCACCCATGCGTGCGACCTCTCCCCAGGGGCCGAAGTCGCGCATCCTAACGGCGAGTGCGCGTTGCGGCGGGGGCGTCTTGGAGAGCAGTCTCGCGCGGGCGATCGAACGCGCGAAGTCGCGCGTCTATGGCGCGATCACGAACGACAGCGCATTCGACAGCGCGGTCGTCTTCGGGCTCGGCGGGTCGCGCAGCCACGCTTGCGCCCAGACGACATCGCCGGCGCTGAACGGCGCTCCGAGCGCGGTCGGATTCGCTGCGACGAACGCGCGCCAATCCAGCGCGAGCGTTCCGTTGCAGGCGTTGCTCGCGCCGCCTGACTGGAGCAGCGTCGTGCGCTGCGTCGGCGACTTGATGCACAGGAAGCTCGAGGAGGCTCCCCACGGCGCGGCTTGCGGTCCGTTGACGCCGTAGAAGAAGAGGCCGCTCTTCTGGCCTTCGACGGACGAGGCGACGAGCGTGAAGCCCGATGCGGCGCTCGCGCTCGCGCTGCCGGAGCCGGCGATCGTCGCGGCGCAGCCGTGGCTCGACGTGCCGCTCGTGCAGTACGTGACGCCGCTCGCGCACGTCGTGCCGAGCGCGGCGTTCTCGGCGACGTAGGCGACGTTCGAGCCCTGCGGCGCCGCGCTGTGACCGTGGCCGGTGAGGTCGGCGCCGCTCGACGCGTTGAAGGTGAAGTAGGCGACGAGGCCGAGCTCTCCGCCCGACAGTCGACAGTCCTTCGCGGCCGCGATCTCGTCCGCCGAGCGCGCGTGATTCCAGATGCGCACGTCGTCGATCACGCCGCTGAAGCGACGGTAGTAGCCCGAGCCGAAGTTGTCGGCGCCGATCAGCACGCTCGACGCATCGTAGAAGACGCCCGTGCCGACAGCCGGCGCCGTCGTATCGAGTACGCCGTTCAAGTAGATGCGCACAGCCGCGCCGTCGAACGTCATCGCGACGTGCGTGGTCGTGTTGAGCGCGAGCGCGCCGTTGCTCAGCCCGAGCGTGCCCGTGCCTTGCTGATTGCGCACGCCGAAGAACAAGCGGTTGCCGTTGCCGGGACACCAGTTGAGCGTCCAACTGAAGATGTAGGTGCCGACCGTGCCTTCCTGCGGTTTGGCGAGGATGCACGCGCCGGCCGAATCGGTCGTGAAGCCGTAGCCGTTGCCGGTCGGCGTGACCCAGGCCTCGAGCGTGAACTGTTGCACGCGCAGATCGGGCGCGTCGGCGATGCGCATGTAGCCAGACGCGCTGACCGAGGTGTTGGTGAGCTGCACGGCCTTCGTCTGCGCGTCTGCGGCGACGGCGAGCGAAACGAGAGCGAGGCAAGCGGACGAGAGTCGGCGGAGGTTGGTGAGCATGCTGTCGTGCGGACGGATGTCTGCGGAGCGCGAGTGCTCGCCTCATCGCCAACCGCCGCGGGGATAGGAACTCCAAGCGGATGACATCCGCCGGAGGCGGTCGGCGTCGACCGCGAGAGGGAGGTTCGCCGCGGCTGGGCGATCCGTCAAGTGGTCC
>VGXK01000425.1 GCA_016873355.1 Phycisphaerae bacterium
CGCGGCGACGACGGGCGACGCTGCGGACACTGGTGCGGGCGCCGCCGCCCGATCCGGAGGCTCGCCGTGATCCTCAATCCCTTCTTCTACGTCAAGGCGATTGCGCTGGCGCTCTCGCAGATCTGGGCGAACAAGACGCGATCGCTGCTCACCGCGCTCGGCATCATCGTGGGCGTGGGAAGCGTCTGCGGCGTCATCGCCGCGCTCACCGGATTCGAGGGCAAGGTCCTGAAGGAGTTCGAGACGTTCGGCGCGTCGCGGATCTTCATCTTCCCGAATCGACCGGACCTGGCCTCGCGCCAGCGCTACCCGTGGCAGAAAGTGCGCCTGAAGTCGGAGGAGGCGGCGGCCATCGGAGCTCAATGCCCGTCGGTCCGCAGCATCACGCCGATCAGCGAGATCACGCAAACCGCCGAGAGCGAGCTGGAGAGCCTGGAAGCGGTGAGCATCGTCGGCATCTGGCCGAGCTGGCACGAGATCGAGAATCGTCAGGTCATCTCCGGACGGCCCTTCAGCCAGATCGACATCGACAGCGCCCGGCAGGTGTGCCTCATCAACAAGGCGGCGATCGGCGAACTGGCGCTGCCGTCGTTGTCGGAGGACGATCTTCAGTCGGCGCTGGGACAGCACATCCTGCTGGGCGGCCGGCGCTTCCTCATCGTCGGCGTCGTCGAAACGATCCAGGGGCGCATGTTCGGCATGAGCACGAGCTCCACCGAGGTCTTCATTCCCTTCTCGGTGGTCGAGAAGCTTCAGGATCGCGACTTCTTCATGCGCTTCGCCGCCATGGCGCTGTCGCCGCAACACGCCGACGAGGCGCGAGCGGAGATCACGCACGTGATGCGACGCGCGCGCGGAATCGGGCGCGAGGATCCCGATACGTTCCGGGTCGAGGCGATCGATCAATACATCGATCAGTTCAAGAAGATGGCGGCCGCAATCACCGCGATCGCCGGCGGCATCGTGGGAATCTCGCTGCTGGTCGGCGGCATCGGGATCATGAACATCATGCTCGTCTCGGTGTCGGAGCGCACGCGCGAGATCGGCCTGCGCAAGGCCGTGGGCGCCACGCCGGCCGCCATTCTGCTCCAGTTCCTGCTGGAAGCGGTCACGCTCTGCCTGGTCGGCGGCTTCGTCGGCGTGGCGGGCGGCAAGCTGATCGCGTTCGCCATGACGCTCATTCCCGGCGCAGGCCTGGAGCATGCCGACATTCCGATGTGGGCCGTGGCGATCGCATTCGGATTCAGTGCGATGGTGGGCGTGGTCTTCGGAATGTTCCCCGCGATCAAGGCCTCACGGCTCGACCCGATCGAGGCCCTGCGGCATGAATAGGTTCCGGCCGACGGCGCGTCGCCGCACAGAACCTACTCTGCGGCGGATGCGCCGAGGCGCCCTCCTTCTCGCGGCGGTGCTTCCGCTGCTCCAAGGCTGCCAGAACGAACTCTTCGGAGGCTTCGAGGAGCCGTGGCGCGTTCCACCGCAGAAGCTGCGCGAGATCGCCGCGTTCGATCCGATCGGGGAGAGCGGCGCGAAGCCGGAGACGCTCGACGAGGCGGCGCGGCGCATTCTCACGGAGGGACCGCGGCGGCTCGAGTTCCCCTCGCGCCTCGAGGTCTCGATCGCCGACGTGCGCACCAAGGCGCTGGCGCGGAACCTCGATCTGAAGGTGGTGCAGATCGACCCGGCGATCGCGCGGGCGATCGTCAGCGAGGAGGAGGCGAAGTTCGAGGCGACCTTCTTCGCGAACTACACGCGGAACGACAACAACCTGCTCACGGACCTCGAGGAGGGGCTCGGCATCGCGAGCGATTCGGGCGACGCGGGCGTGAACTTTCCGCTCGCCACCGGCGGAACCTTCAGCGCGAGCGGGCTGTTCCTGCGGCAGGATCCGAACTCGCCGTTCGTCGACCAGGATGCATGGCAGAGCGGAGTCTCGCTCTCGATCAGCCAGCCGCTGCTTCGCAACGCCGGCATCGAGACGAACACCGCGAGCATTCGCATTGCTCGGCTCGGCAACCAGGTGGCCGAGGCGCGGGCCAAGCTCGAGGCGATCCGCGTGCTCGCGAACGCCGACCGCGCGTACTGGAGCCTCTATGCCGCGTGGAAGGAGCTCGAGGTGCGGCAGGAGGAGTACAAGCTGTCGATGGCGCAGCTCGAGCGTGCGCGCAACCGAGTGGCGGCCGGCGATGCCGCGGAGATCGAGGTCACGCGCGCCGAGAGCGGCGTGGGGCAGACGGTCGAGGCGATCATCGTGGCGGACAACCAGCTTCGCCTGCGCATCCGAGATCTGAAGCGGATCATGAACGATCCCGAGGTTCCGATCGACTCTTCCACGGCGCTCGTGCCGTCCACGGAGCCGAATCCGCTCGGCCTCACGCTGAGCGGCGACACGCTCGCGGCGCGTGCGGTCGAGGATCGCATGGAGATGCTCGAGCTCGAGCTTCAGCTTGCGATCG
>VGXK01000426.1 GCA_016873355.1 Phycisphaerae bacterium
GTCGAAATGCTCGAGGATCGACAGGCCGTCGGCGCGCTCAGGAGTCGCGGTCAGCCCGAGCAGCTCACGCGGACGCACATGCGCGAGCAGACGCTCGTAGGACTTCGCCGCCGCGTGGTGGAATTCGTCGACGATGACGACGTCGAAGTGCGTGGGGGGCAGATGCTCGAGCTGGGCGTGATTGAGGCTCTGGATGGACGCGAATACGTGCTCGAACTCGGTTGGGTGCTCGCCGCCGACCCACAGCTCTCCGAACGAGGCGTCGCGTAGCGCGTGGCGGAACGTGGCGCGGCTCTGCTCGAGCAGCTCGCGGCGGTGCGCGACGAAAAGGAGGCGGGCGCGGTGAAGCGCGGTGCTCGGCGCAGCGCGCGAGGTTGCGTGGCTCGCGTCGGGTCGCTGGAGCCCATTGTCCGCTTCCCCGCGAGGGATCGCGGTGCTCGCGTCCGCACGCGGGTGGGCGTTGCTCGCGTCTGTGCGAGAGGCCGCCGCTCGGAGGCGCGCATAGTCGACGGCCGCCATCACGGTCTTGCCGGTCCCCGTCGCGGCGACGAGCAGGTTGCGGTGGTGGCCGCGCTCGCGCTCGAGCTCGATCTCCTCGAGCAACCGTTCTTGGAAAGGCTCGAGGCGCAGCTCGATCGGTGAGAGTTGTAGCGCGTGGGCCGAATGCGCACCGCCCTGGGAGTTGCCAGCAGCCGCGTCCGCCGCCGCGCGGCACGCTTCGAATTCGCTCCGCTCGAACGCGCGGAAGTCGCCGCCCTGCCAGTAGCCCTCGAAGACCGCCGCCAATTTCTCGACGACGTCCGGGTTGCGGGCGCCGGACACGCGCACGTTCCACTCGAGGCCCGTCACCATGGCCGAGTGCGTCAGGTTCGACGAGCCTATGTACGCGGTCGACATCCCCGACTCGCGGTGAAACAGCCACGATTTGGCGTGGAGGCGTGTCGAGCTTGTGTCGTACGAGACGCGAACCTCCGCGCCGAGCCCGACGAGTTCCTCGAGCGCTGCCAGCTCGGTCGAGCCGGTGTAGGTCGTAGTCAGCACTCGCACGCGGCGGCCCGACGAGGTTGCGCGGCGCAGCGCCGGCAAGAGCGGGCGCAGTCCGCTTCGCCGCACGAACGCCATCACGACGTCGATGCGATCGGCGGAGTCGAGCTCGGCGGCGATCTGCTGGCCGACGCGCGGCTCGTCCGGCGCGTTCGTCAGTAGCGTCGTATCGAGCAGCGGGATCAGCGGCGCCGCGAGCTCGCGCGGCCTGCCGTCGGGGCCGCGGGCGAGCAGCGCGGTGAGCACGTTCGCCTCGACGACCGGGCGATCCGCGGCAAGATCGCCCGCGAATTCGGCGCGGCGCCGCGCGGGGATCGAGCTCGCGTAGTCGACCTCGGCTACAGCTCCGGTCGCTGCACCGGGCTCCGCGTCGGCTTGCGCGTCGAGCGTCAGGTCAGCGGTCAGGTCAGCGGTCGGCTCGCCAGTCGAGTTGCGGATCGCGGCGTCGGTCGGGTCGCCGGTATCGTCGCCCTCCACGCCGAGCTCAGTCCCGATGCGCTCGAGCAGCGCGCGGACGAGTGCGACGCCGGTCTTGACCCGAGCCGTGTGGCTGACGCCGTCGATCGAGCGCCGCAGCGCGCGCGCGACGTGCAGCGCGAGTCGATCGGCTGCTTCGTCCGGCCGCAGCTTGCGAAGCTCGGCGACCAGCTCCGGGGGCAGTTCTCGGAGCTCCAGCGCAAGCGCCTCGGTCAGCAGCGCCTCGTACAGCCCCTGCGCTTTCTTCCCCACAACGCGGGAGTCTACCTGGTCGTTCCGCGCCGCCGCTCCATCGCCGGCTGCGCGGACCGGGTTTGCCCGCGAGTCGAAGTGCCGGACTCGACGGCCGACCCGCCAGTTCCGACGCGCTGGGAGCGGGGGCATGTGTCACGGATCCGATGGTCATGGACCAGTAGCTGCTGACAATTCGACGAAGCTCGAACCATGAACGTCGACTTCACGCCCTAACTCGAGCAACTCGTCCAGCGCAAGGTCGCGTCCGGCCTCTACAACAACCAGAGCGAGGTCGTGCGCGAGGTCCAGCGCGGCGCCGGGCTGTATGTTGACGCGCATGAACACGCTGTTCGACACCGATTGCCGCGATCAGATTCTCTCGCGCATCGCGAGCCTGCGCCCGGATTCCGCTCGCGCGTGGGGCAAGATGGATGCGGCGCAGATGCTGGCTCACTGCGCGCTCGGGCTCGAGGCCGCCACGGGTGACGCGGTGCTGGCTCGGCCGCTGCCCGCGCGGATGATCGGCTGGCTGTTCAAGGGGTGGCTGCTCGGCCCGAAGCCGTTCTCGAAGAACTCTCCGACGCATCCGAAGCTCGTGATGAAGTCGCCGGAGGATTTTGATCCGCCCCCCGAATCCGGATCCACCCACAACGTTAGGATCCCGGACTCAGGAGGCCCCAGTTGGGACGCAAGAAGCA
>VGXK01000427.1 GCA_016873355.1 Phycisphaerae bacterium
GCGTCGTCGGGGTGCGGGGATCGCGTGCCTCGAATCGTGCCCCGCTCACCTGCGGCCGACGCGCGGCGTCGCGCGACGACGGTGCACCTGCGTCGCGGTGAGGAAGTTCGACACGAGCGGATGCGGACGCTCCGGCGTCGAGCGCGCCTGCGGCACGAAGAGCGTGCCGATGAAGAACGCATGGCGGGGAAGTTCGATGACGCGCGCCTCGCCTTCGGGGTCCGAGCCGGTGATCCGGAGATTGCCGCGCTGGAGCAAGGGCACCTTCTCTCGCGCAACGCCGAAGTTGCAGTAATAGTGCTCGGTGGCGCTTTCAGCGCCGTAGATGGACGCCACGCGCGAGCCGGGAGCGAACGACAGCGTCATCTCGCGCCCGGCGAGCGAACACTCGAGCCGCGACACGAAGAGCTCGCTCGCATACGGGTCGTACTCGGCATGCGAAGCGTCCTTGAAGCCAAGCACATGGCGCGCGAATTCGATCACCATGTGCTGGAAGCCGCCGCAGGTGCCGAGGCAGGGAACGTTGTGCTCGCGGGCGTGGCGGATCGCGCGAAGCGCTCCATCGAGGTTCCGGTACGGACTGCCGGGGACCACCCAGATGGAGTCGGCGCGCGAAAGCAGGGCGTCGTCGATCCTCTCGGTCGAGATCCATTCGGCGTCAACGCGCATGCCCAGCGCCGCCGACGAGTGGCGGATCGCATCGTTCGTGGCCGCATGCGGCGCGAACGACGCGTCGAACTCGCCGACGAGCGCGACGAAGGTCATGGCGGGGCGATCGGCCGAAGCTGATCGGCGATCGAGCGAGTGCGATCGCTGATCTCGCGCCCCGAATGCTGCGTGGACTTGCGCTCGATGAGCATGATCCGGCACTCCTCCTCCGCCACCGTGCGATGCCGCGTGCCCTTCGGAACGACATGGAGTTCCCCCGGACCGAGCGTCACCGCGCTCTTCTCGTACTCGATCCGAAGCCGGCCCGCGAGCACGAGGAAGAGCTCGTCCTCGTGCTCGTGTTCGTGCCAGGGAAACTCGCCGCGCACCTTCGCCACCTTGACGAAGTTGTCGTCGAGTTCCGCGATCACGCGCGGGGACCAGAGTTCCGTGAGTCGTTCGGCGAGCCTGGATGGGTTGATGACGCCATTCATGCGTTGAGCTCAGATACCATGCGATCGTGCTTCGGATCAAGGAGACACGGTCATGAAGTCGTTCGTTCTCGGAATTGCGGCGGCGTGCGTCATCGGAGGAGCGCTGGCAATGAATCAGAGCGATGGCAGCGGCGGTTCGAAGCCGACCACGACGGCACCAGCGACGGCACCAACGAAGGCGCCCGCTCCGGTCGACGCTCCCGCGGGATTCGACGCGGAGCTGGCCCAGAAGCTCGGCGCCGACGAAATGGGCATGCGCGGCTACGTGCTCGTGATCCTCAAGTCGAGCTCGACGCCGGTTCCCGCCGGACCCGAGCGCGACGAGATGTTCCGCGGCCACTTCGCGAACATGAAGCGCCTGGCGAAGGAAGGAAAGCTCGCGCTCGCGGGTCCGCTCGACGGCGTCGACGGCTGGCGCGGACTCTTCGTGCTTGCCGTGCCTGACATCGAGCAGGCGAAGGCGCTGGTGGCCACCGATCCGGTGGTGAGCAAGGGCGAGATGATCCCCGAGCTCCACAGGTACTACGGCTCCGCCGCGCTCATGCAGGTGAACGACCTTCACGCGAAGATCGCGAAGAAGCAGTTCTAAGCGCCGCCGCTCGATTCACGCCGGGCTCGGCACCATGCCGCCGAGGTCGTCGGTGCCGGGCTGAGGCGGGGGACTGGGGCGCGTCGGCTTCGCGGGCGGCGGCGCCGCGGCGAGCAGTTCCGCCACCGTCGGCTTCTCGAAGACTTCGCCGCGCAGGATCTTGTCGACATCTTCCTTCTGAAGCGTCTCGTACTTGAGCAGCGCTTCGGCGACGGCGCACACCTTGTCCCAGTTGGACTCGATCAGCCGCTCGGCTTCCGCGAACGAGTCGTCGATCAGCCGGCGCACTTCCTCGTCGATCATGCGCGCCGTTTCCGGGGAGTAGTCCTTCTCCGCCATGAACAGCTCGCGCGTGTCGTGACCGCCGTAGCTCACGAAGCCCAGTCGCTGGCTCATGCCCCACTCGAGCACCATCGCTCGCGCGTAGGCGGTGGCCATGCGGATGTCCATGCTGGCGCCCGAGCTCACATCGCCGGTCTTCTTGGCCTCCGCGATGCGCCCGCCGCAGAGGACCTTCATCGACGCAAGCAGGTACTTGCGCGAATAGCCGTAGCGATCCTTCTCCGGAAGGCTGAAGGTGGTTCCGAGCGACTGTCCGCGCGGAATGATCGTGACCTTGTGCAGCGGATCGGCGTCGGTGAGCAGGGCCTGGAGCACCGCGTGTCCCGCCTCGTGATAGGCGGTGGCCACGCGCTCGATCTGCTCGAGCTTGCGGCTCTTG
>VGXK01000428.1 GCA_016873355.1 Phycisphaerae bacterium
TGCGTCACATCCATGGCGGCGCCGATGAGTCCCGAGTACGCCCCCGTGTCGTTTCGTCGCGGAACCGCGTTGTGAAGCAGATTCCGCACCTCGCCGGTGGTGCGGCGGATGCGGTACTCCGACGAGAAGGCGCGGTGCTCTCGAAGGGCCGTGCGCAGGTCGCTTCGGCAGCGATCGCGATCCTCCGGATGCAGGGCCTCGATCCAACCCTCGCCGTGATCCATCTCCTCGGAACGGCCGACGAGCTCCGACCAGGGACGGCTCACGAAGTCCACGCGCCCGCGCGAGTCGCAGCTCCAGATGAGCAGGGGCGCGCAATCGGCGAGCATGCGGAATCGACGCTCGCTCTCGGCGTACCTGCGCGCCGCGCGCACGGCCCGGCGACGACCGTCGCGCGCCGACGCATTCGCAAGCAGTTCCCGACGGCGAAGCGTGTACGAGGCGAGGCCGGCCGCGATCACCATGAGTCCGGCAGGAAGCACGCCCAGCAGCAACAACGGCCAGGAGCGAGTCTCGGCGCTTGCCGGTGCGGTTCCGTGGGTCGTGTCAACCCGAGCATCCGTGAACGCGCGCCACAGCGCGACCGCCGAGACGATCACGATCACGGCAGCGAACGCCGCGACTCGCGCGGCATCGAGCATCGCCCGCCGTGCCGCGAGTCTCGCGACCCTGGGCGGGGGATCGCGGAGCCATTCCCGGAAGTGGCGACCGGAATCGCACATGCAGTTCCGATCGACACGATCGCTTGAAGGCTTCCTCGCGAGCAATCGTCGACGCCGAAGCAGCGCCCGAACGATTCCGGCCGTGTCGATTCGAACGCCGACGCGGCCGTCCTCACGCACGAGGACCGAATAAGCCGTGCACGCGGCGGAACGGGCGATCCACGATGCGCTCATGCTGAGTACGGATCGTTCGACCGGGCGAGGCTCGGTGCTAGATTGTGCAGGGGTCGCATGTGCCGTCCTCGAACGCGCATGCGCCCTCGAGGAGGGAGGCGGATTGAAGGTGGTGATGTCTCGCGCGGTATCCGCTGCAGCACTCGTGGCTGTGGCCATGGTGACCCGGTCGGCCCGAGCCGACGGGGAGTTTCACTTCACGATCGACGTATCCGGATGGACGGATCGGGACTTCGCCGAGATCGATCTGGGTGCCGATCAGCCGGTTCTCGTGACGGGGTTGGAGTGGGACGTCACGCTCACCGCGTCCGACGGCGCCTGGCTCAGCGACGGATGGTTCGGCCTCGGCTCGCCAGGTGAGCCGGCCCAGATCTACCTCATCCCGGGAGTCTCCGACAATTTCAGCGGCACGCAGAACTATGCCGGCGTGGTGAAATTCTCCGATGTAGGCCTTTCCAACGTCGATCTGCCGACGGGCGTGGTCTTCTTCCAGTTCCTGAGCTTCGGCTGGAACATCGTGGTCAAGGAGCAGAGCTTCGTGACGCTCCAGTACGACATCGTGCCCAGCCCAGGGGCTCTGGTGCTGCTGGCCGGAGCTGCAGCCATCGTTGCCCGAGGGCGTCGAATCGGGCGCTGAGAAACGCTGGCCCCCCAAGTAGGCAGCTCCCTGACAACCCCATTCCCCGCCGTGCTTTCTGGCTGCTGACCGCAGAAAGCGCGTGATTTCGGCGTCAGCGCCTCGTCCGGTGAACGAGTCGGCGAGATCGGTCCGGATTCGGTTCTCATTCGGGCCAGCGAAAGTTTCGACGGCAAAACTTTTTTGCGTCGACACAGGCGGTGATTGTGCTACCTTCCGCGTGTCCGGCAGGCGTGCGCCTGTCGATGCCCGCCGTGCGGCGGGGGCAGAGGAGGGTGAGGATCAGCATGCCCATTCCTCCGAAGCGGGCGTTTCGGCGCGTGCCGGACCGCAATCGATTGCGTCCTCTCCCGTGGTGGGAGTGGGCAGAGAGAACCTCTGGAAGAGAGAAAGGACCAGAAATGAAGCGAATGGCAATGCTTGCAGCGGCGGCGACCCTCGGCATCGGCGCGAGCGCGATGGCCGACGGTCAGTTCGTTGCCGGAATCGACATCTCGGGCTGGGGCGACCTCAGCAAGGCCGAGGTTGATCTGGGCGGCGGGATCAAGGTTCAGGTCACCGGCATCGGCTGGGACATGACCCTGAACGCGATTGACGGCGCGTGGTTCAGCGACGCGACGTTCTACTTCGGCGCTCCCGACCAGGATCCGCAGGTCTTCCTGACCCCCGGCTCCGGCGTGAACGAGAGCGGCGAGATGTTCTTCACCAGCAACGGCATCCTCAAGCTCGGGGATTTCGGCATCCCGCCGATCCAGCTCGACGGCGGCATTCTCCAGCTGGAGATGTCGACCCTCGGCTGGAACGTCACCGTCAAGGAGGGTGGCGTGATCTGGGTGCAGTACAACATCATCCCGGCTCCCGGCGCTCTGGCCCTCGTCGGCCTCGCCGGCCTCGTGAGCCGTCGTCGTCGCGCCTG
>VGXK01000429.1 GCA_016873355.1 Phycisphaerae bacterium
CGGCGCACGGCGGCACCGGTGATTCGGGCCCGACCGGCGGCACCGGCGGAGGTTCCGGCGGCGGCGGCACGGGCGGAGGATCCGGCGGCGCGGGCGGTGGTTCCGGCGGCGGCGGCGCGGGCGGAGGTTCCGGCGGCGACGGCGGCTTCCGCGGGCGCAAGGTCACCACCTGCAGCTTCTGCGGCAAGACGAGCCGCGAAGTGGGCCCGATGGTCGAAGGCCCGAGCGACGTCTACATCTGCTCGAACTGCACCGACCTCTGCCAGAACATCTTCCGCCAGGAAAAGCGGCGCATCTCCGGCAGCCGCCCGATGCTCAGCCAGATCCCTCCGCCGCGCACGATCAAGGAATTCCTCGACCAGTACGTGATCGGCCAGGAGCACGCCAAGCGCACGCTCTCGGTCGCCGTGCACAATCACTACAAGCGATTGACGCAGGCGGGCGCCGACGGCGTCGACGTCGAGCTCGACAAGAGCAACGTGCTGCTCATCGGTCCGACGGGCACGGGCAAGACGCTGCTGGCGCGCACGCTCGCGCGAATCCTCAACGTGCCCTTCGCGATCGGCGACGCCACGACGCTCACCGAGGCGGGCTACGTGGGCGAGGACGTGGAGAACCTGCTGCTCAAGCTGCTCCAGGCCGCCGACTTCGATCTCGAGAGCGCGCAGCGAGGCATCATCTACATCGACGAGATCGACAAGATCGGCAAGACCTCGCACAACGTCTCGATCACGCGCGACGTGAGCGGCGAAGGCGTGCAGCAGTCGCTGCTCAAGATGCTCGAGGGAACGGTGGCGAACGTGCCGCCGCAGGGCGGCCGAAAGCACCCCGAGCAGCAGTACATCCAGATGGACACCACGCACATCCTCTTCATCTGCGGCGGCAGCTTCGAGGGGATCGAGAATCTCATCAAGAAGCGCCTCGGCCGGCGCCGCATCGGCTTCAACGCCGACGGCCCGCGCCTTCCGCGCCGCGAGGCGGAGATGGCGGACCTGCTCTCGAAGATCACGCCCGAGGACGTGCTCGAGTTCGGCATGATTCCCGAGCTCGTGGGGCGACTGCCGCTGCTCTGTCCGCTCATGCCGCTCTCGGTCGACGCGATGGTGTCCATCCTCACCGATCCGAAGAACGCGCTCGTGAAGCAGTACCGGCACCTCTTCCGTCTCGAAGGCGCGGGACTCGAATTCACGCCGGAAGCCCTCGTGGCGATCGCCGAGAAGGCGCTCACGCGCCAGACGGGCGCCCGAGCGCTCCGCGCCGTCATGGACGAGCTCATGCTCGACCTGATGTACCACCTGCCCGAGATGGACAACGCGAACGTCACCTACGTGGTGAACGAGGCGGCGGTCGAGCACGGGCACGGGCTGCACCAGATCACGCGCCGGCTCGCCAAGGAATCGGCTTGAGCGCCGAGATCGAGCGCGACCAGCGGCGCTGGATGGCGCATCAACGACTTGTGCTGGCGGTCAGGGAACTTCGAACGGAGCAGCGCGGGGAGGCGATGCGTCGCTTCGTCGAGCTCGCATGGCGCGAATTCGAGTCCGAGGGGGTGAGCTGGCTGGGCTTCTACGTCGACCACCCGGACGCCCCGTCCGAGCATCGCCTCGTGCTCGAGTGCTGCGCGCCGAAGCCGGCGTGTTCGCCGATCGGTCTGCACGGGGCATGCGGCCAGGCGCTCACCAGCGCGAAGCCGCTCGTCGTCCGCGACGTCGCGGAGCTCGGCGCGAACTACATCGCCTGCGATCCGCGCGATCGAAGCGAAGTGGTCGTTCCCTGCCTCGATGGAACGGGGCGCGCCTGGGGCGTGCTCGATCTCGACAGCCACGAGGTCGGAGCCTTCGGCAACGGTGACGCGAGCATGCTGCAGGTCTCCTTGTTGGGCGCCGGTCTCTCGGCGCGATGACGAATGCCCGCGCCGGGGAGCGCCGGCGGGGTCGCGCCGTCGTCGCATGGCTTGCATCCCCCCGACGGCCCCTGCTACCCTGCCCGACTCGCCACGGAGCCCCACGATGCCTCGCGTCTGCCATTTCACCGGTGCCAAGACCTCGTCCGGACACAAGCTCCAGACTCGCGGCAAGGCCAAGTACCTCGGCGGCGTCGGCATCAAGACCACCTCGGTCAAGAAGCGCACCTTCAAGCCGAACCTGCAGACGGTGACCGCCGTGATCGACGGCTCGCCGCGCCGAATCAAGGTCTCCACTCGCGCGATCCGGCAGGGACTCGTGGTGAAGCCGGTTCGCCGGCGCTACGTGCACAAGGCCGGCGCCTCCGCCTGATCGGCGCCGGAGCGGCGAGTTTCCAGCCACGACGGACTCCCGGGATCGATCGCGGCGACTCGATTGCCGCGTCTAGAGCGGTTCCTCCTCATTCGTAGCGATCTGGCGGGCTGCGACTTCGTGTGGCATCGTCGGGCTCCATCGGCGGATCCTCAAGATCCGCCTGCTTC
>VGXK01000430.1 GCA_016873355.1 Phycisphaerae bacterium
CCCTGGTTCGCCGCCGTGCCTCGCTTCGGCGCTGGTCCGAGCCGAACGTCCGCCACTTCGCCGAGCGTGATCGGCGCGCCGTTCCTGGTGGCCACGATCGTTCGCGAGATGTCCCGCGCGCTCTGCGCCTGCGCAGTCTGCCGCACCGGCACTTCCTGTCGGTCGACCGACGGCAGGTAGCCGGCGCTCGCCGTGCTGTGGGCGCGACGCGCCGCGTCGGCCACCTCGCCCAGCGTGAGTCCGTAGAGCGCGAGTCGATCCTGCTTCGCGTGGACCTGGTACTCGGGCAGTTCGCCGCCGATCGCCGACACCTGCGCCACCCCCGGAACGGCGAGCAGCCTGTTGCGAAGCTCGAACTCGGCGTAGGCGCGGAGATCGAGATCGCTCACCGAGCCGTCGGGCGACGACACGGCGAGCAGCATGATCTCCCCGGTGATGCTCGTGATCGGCGTGATCTCCGCGTGCGCGCTCTCCGGCAGCGCGGAGCGCACGGACGCGAGCTTCTCCGAGACGAGCTGCCGCGCGCGGTAGATGTCGGTGCCCCAGTCGAACTCGACCCAGACGAGCGAGAGCGAGATCGCCGAGGCGCTGCGCACGCGCCGCACGCCCGGCAGTCCGTTCATGGCCGCCTCGATCGGGAACGTCACGTGCTGTTCGACCTCGTCGGCGGCGAGTCCGCCCGCTTCCGTGAGGATCACCACCGTCGGCGCGTTCAGCTCCGGGAAGACGTCGACGGGCATGCGCGGCAGCCGCGAGATCGCGAAGACGATCAGCGCCACGGCGAGCAGCAGCACGAGCGTGGACTGCTTGAGCGAGAAGCCGATGAGGTGCTTGAGCATGGCGGAATCGCGTCGACGAGTGGTTGCGGCGCGGCGCGGCGCGTCAGTGCTCGTCCTCGTGGAACGTGCCGTCGGCGTGGAAGTGCCCGCCCTTCGGGGCGCTTCCGCTCATGGCGAGCATGAGCTGGTAGACGCCGTCCAGCACCACTTCGTCGCCTTCGCGCACGCCGCTCTTGATGACGATCCAGCGCCCGTCGTCGACGCCCAGATCCGCGTCCATGCGGATCGCCTTGTCGGGATTCGCGGGATCTCGACGGAAGACCAGGCGCTGCGCGCCGTCGCGCACGACCGATGCGAGCGGGATCGCGAGTTCGGGCTTCTCCGTGCCCTCCGTCACCACCTCGAGGAATCCCGAGATTCCTGCGCGGGCCCACGACGGAAGCGATGCACCCGCGTCGGGCGCGAGCAGGAGCTCGATCGTGCGCCGCTCGGGGTCGGCGGTGGGTGCGATCGAAAGCGAACCCGCGATCGTTTCGGACGAGGCGCTCGATGGCGATGCCGCGCTCGCTCCCCCCTGCGGCGCAACGACCGTGGCGCGCTGTCCCTGTGCGAGCCGACCGAGATCGCCCTGAAGCGCGGTGGCGCGGAAGCGCACTTCGTCCGGCTGCACGGTGTCAACGATCCGGGCGTGCTCGTCGACGAAGGCGCCGTTCGTGACCGGCAGCGATTCGACGATCCCGGGAGCGAGCGCCGGAACCTGGATGCGCTCGATCGACTGCCAGCGAGGTCGGCCGTCGTCCAGCCGCGTCAGCTCCGCCTCGCCGAGTCCCGTGAGCGACGAGGCGCCCTTCAGGAGAATGGCGCGACGCGCGGTTGCGGCGCGAAGCTGCGCCTCGGAATCCCGCGTGCGAGCCTCGAGTTCCGCCTCCTTCTCGAGCGTCTCCGCGAGATCGGTGCGGGCGCTCGCCAGCGACGCCTTCGCGGCCGCCACTTCCTCGCCGCTCGCGCCGCCGGCCGCTTCGAGCTCCTCGAGCTTCGCCACGCGCTTCGACCAGAGATCGACGGCGTTCTGCACCTCGCGGTGGTGCGCCTCGTGCGCTTCCATGAACGGTCCGATGCTGTCGACGCTCGCCTGCGCCAGCGCCATCTGCGCCTGCGCATCGGCAAGGTCCCGCTGGAGCTCCCGCCAGCGCGGCGAGTCGATCGCGTAGAGAATCGTGGCCGCGTCGATCGGCTGATACTGCTTCACGAAGAGCTCGATCTGCCCCGGAACCGGCGCCCGATACTCGCGCTTCGCCGTCGGCAGCAGCTCGAAGCGGCCGGGCACGCGCATCGTGCGGGCGACCGGGCGCTCCTCCACCTTGGCGAAGGTGATGCCGAGATTGCGTCGCACGGCGGGGCCGATGTCGATGCGGTTCGTGGGCGCGGGCGACGAGGCGCCCGCCTTCGCCGCCGCGCCGCCTTCCGCCGGGGTTCGTTCGCATGCGACGACGACGGCGAGGCTCGCGGCGAGCGCCGCCGGCATGAGGCGCGTCGAGAGGAATCGGATCATGTTCCGTCTCCCGGAGTCGGTGAGCGTTCGTTCGAGTTCGGCGCCGAACGAGGCAGCGTCGACGGCGACGGCGGCAGCGACGGCGGCCCCACGATCCCGTCGACGCGGATCGCG
>VGXK01000431.1 GCA_016873355.1 Phycisphaerae bacterium
CCCGCAGCGCCGGATGCCGAACCGCTCGATCCTCCCGTTCCGCCGTGCGCCGGTCCACTCGAGCCGCCCGTGCCGTGCGCGGGGCGACCGAGAGGCGCTTCGCGTCTCGCCGCTGCCTCCGTCGGCGATGCGGCGTCACGGCGCTGCGCAGCCGCGCGGGGAAGTCGGGGATTCGTGCGTGGCATCGAGGGAGTGCTCCGGGACCGCGAGCGTCGATCGAAGTGTATCGACCGCCCGTCGCCGCACGGACCACTCGTCGCGCATCTTCCCCTTACCGGACAGGAGGATCGTTGCCGTCCCTACGGAACGCCTTGCGCGCCCGCGCGATCACGTCCTGACGAGCGCGCTCGAACTCCTCGTCGCTCAACTCGCCGCGATCGCGAAGCTCCTTCAGATCCGAGAGCGTGAAACCCACCGGCGCGCCGCCACCGCTCGAGTCGATCTTGCGCCGGCTGATCATCATGATGATCCCGCCGATGAGCGTCAGCGCCAGGATGACGGCCGCGTACGGCAGCACCTGCATGAAGACGTCGGTGGCACGGCTCGTCTCGACGCTCCCCGGCTGCACCGCGAGAAGCATGGAACGCAGGGCCGGGCCCGGCGCCGGCGTCATCGCGACGTCCTCGATCCCTTCCCGGAGGGCTTCCCGCTGCCCGATTCCTTCGACTCCTTCGCTTCCTTCGGAGCCGCGGCGGTCTTCGGCGCCGCCTTCGCCGAGGACCTGGACGAGGACGCCCTGCTCCGCGCCGCCTCGCGCTTCGCCTCGGCTTCCTTGTTCCACGACGCGGCGTCGAGGTCGGTGATCGTCGCTCGATCGATCACGCGATCGGCGGCCTTCGCCTCGCGGATCGAGAGGGCGATGTCGCCGATCCGATTCGCGCGCTCGAGTTCCGCTCGGACCTGGTCCGGACGCAGATTCTGCTGCGCCGCGATCGCGGAGATGCGGCCATTGATCTCCGCATCCGTGACATCGACCTTGAAGTGCTCGGCGAGCCGCGCAAGCACGAAGAAGAGCTTCAGCCGCCGTCGCGTGTCGCCCTCGCTCGACGCCCGCGCCTCGGCAAGCCGGTTCTCGACCTTGTCCGGCTCGATTCCGCGCTGGAGCAGATCCATGCGCATCACGTCGAGCTGGCGCTGCACCTGCGCCTGCGAGAGCTTCTCCGGCAGCGCGAAATCGACCGCGTCGGCAAGGTAGTCGTAGACCTGCTCGCGCATGGCGGAGCGCTGCTCCTGATCGCGCCGGCGCTCGAGCCCGAGGCGGATCTGGCCGCGAAGGTTCTCCACCGTCTCGAGTCCGAGCTGCGACGCGAGTTCGTTCGCGTCGACGGGATCGACGCGCTCCGCCTCGCGAATGCGGTACTCGATCTTCACCGCCGCGCCGCGGATCTCCTCGCGCTCATGGCTGGCGGGACCCGTCGTCTCGAAGACGAGCGTCTCGCCGACGGAACGGCCTTCGAGCCGCGCGCCGAGATCGTCGAACATGAGCCCGAGCAGCTGTCCGCGACCCTTGTCCTCGGCGTCGGGCACGACCACGATCGCGTCGGCGCTCTCGAAGAAGACCTCGTCCTTGCCGTTCAGCTTCACCGTGACCGCTCCGAGCAGGCGATCGAGCGGCTTGAACGGGCCGTCGACCCGCTTCGGCGTGCCGAAGCGGTAGGTGTTGCGACGAAGCTCGAGATCGACGAGCGACTCGGCCACCTCGGCGACCGGACGACGGATGGGAATGCCCTCGAGCTTCGGCAGCTCGAACTCGGGCACGACCTCGACGTCGACGGTGAACGTGAAATCCTTGCCGCGCTCGAGCGGGCGATCCTTCGTCGCCGCGTCGATCTCGGGCTGGGTGACGGGCTTCAGCTTCTTCGCGTCGACCGTCTTCGACCACGCGTCGGCGAGCAGCTGGGTCCGCGCTTCCTGCAGAAGCGTGCTGCCGAAGCGCCGCTCGAGAAGCGCGCGGGGGGCGCGGCCCTTGCGGAACCCGGGCAGCGCCGCCTGCGTCTGCAGGGCGCCGTAGCTCGTTTCGATGCATTCGTCGACGGCCTGCTTCGGAACCGTGATCGTGATGCGCTTGTGCGCGGGTCCGGCGTCGTCGACGGCGATCGTGGGCGTCCAGGTGGATTCGGCTTCGGTGTCGGCCATGAGATTCCGTGTTCGAGGGGCGCGGAGCATAGCAGCCCCCGGCCGCAACTTCCGCTCACCACTGCGCGCCGCTCGTCAGCGCATCAGCAGCAGTTCGGCGTAGGTCGGAAGCGGCCAGAGGTCGGCCGGAACCACGCGCTCGATCTCGTCGCAGAGGCGTCGCACCTCCGCCATCGCCGGGACGACCTTCTCGTGCACGTGGTGCATGTGCTTCTCGAGATCGGCATCCTCGTGCGACTCGGCGCGCTCGAGCGACTCGCAGGCGCGGCGCAGCGCCGACACGCGC
>VGXK01000432.1 GCA_016873355.1 Phycisphaerae bacterium
CGTTTCCGCGTGGAAGACGAACATGCCGCTGTTCCACGAGTGCCTGCCGCTTGCCAGGAATTGCTCGGCCCGCGCGCGGTCCGGCTTCTCCACGAACGATTTCGCGACGAACGCACCCGCGGCGCCCGCGTCCCGCGTGGGCGCCGATGCCCCGGTCGGCGAAATCTGGATCGCTTCGCCGCGCTCCACCCAGCCGTAGCCGGTGGCGGCGAAACTCGGCGTGATGCCGAAGGTCGCGAATCGAGTCGGCTGCGATTCCACGAGCCGGAACGCGAGCTCCAGCGCCCGCGCAAACTCCGACTGCGGCTCGATTCGATGATCGGCGGTGAGCACGGCGAGCGTTGCGTCGGCATCGTCGAGCGACGAAATCGCCGCCGCGAATCCCACCGCGTTGAGCGTGTCGCGACCCTCCGGCTCTCCGAGAAAGTGATCGTCCTTCAGCCACGGAAGCGACGCCAGGATCCGCGCTCGATGAATCTCCACCGCGCAGACGAATCGTCGTTCCGGCGAAATCGCGCCCACGAGCTGCCCACCCTCCAGGCGAGCGCCTTCGAGTCGATCTCCCGCGAGCTCGAGCAGCGATCGCCCGTCGATCAGCGGCAGCAGCTGCTTCGGTTCCGATTGCCGCGACAACGGCCAGAGACGCGTTCCCGATCCGCCGGCCATGATGACCGCGTGGCGCACGACGCGGATCGTAACGGGTGCGTTGCGCCAGGCGTCACCGCTCTCGCAGCGCCGCCGCCACGAGTCGATCGGCGGCGCGGATCTCGGGATCCCGGTCGAGCGCTCGCTCCACGAGCTGCCGCGCCGCCACGCGCGTCTCGCCGAGCTGCACGAGCACTTCCACCGCGTCGCTGAGAAGCGCCGTCGTCGAAGGGCGCGGCTCGGGATCGCCGTTGCTCGAGATCGCGCCGGTACCCGCGTTCGCGCGGCTCGGCCCGCCACCGCGCCTTCCCGCCTTCGATGCGGGAGCGCTCGCGGCTTCGGCGCCCGCGTTCCCGGCAACTCCCGCGCCCTCGCCGCGCCCCAGCACCGTGAAGCGCTCGATCTTGCCCTTGAGCTCGACCACGATCGTTTCGGCGGTCTTGCGCCCGATCTCGGGCAGCGTGGTGAGCATCGCCACGTCGCGGCGCGCGATCAGTTCCGCCACCATGCCGAAGGGCATCTGGAGCGCGCGCAGCGCCTTGCGATTGCCGATTCCCTTCACCGTCGTGAAGAGTTCGAAGAAGTCGCGCTCGAGCGGCGATCGGAATCCGATCAGGCGCGGCCAGAAGCTCGAGCCCTGGCCCTGCCCCTCCAGGTAGTGCAGCGTGTGGAATTCCACGCTCGCGCCGACCTGCGCGCGCAGGCGATCCTCGTCGGCGGCGGGAATCAGCACCTCGTGCACGATGCCGCCCACGCGCACTTCCGCGCGACCGTCGTCGACCCGCACGAGTTCCCCTTCGATGCGGCAGATCACGGCGCGGATCCTAAATCGATTCCGCGCTCGTGGCGGCGGAATTGCCGGGACTGGAGACGCTCGGCGGCGATTCGGGTCGCCGCACGTGATCCGGATGCTGTTCGGCGTCGTGCCGCGTCATGCGCTCGGCCAGGTGCGGCATCGGCTCGTCGTTGAGCGGCCAGCCGCTCGCCGCCGCGATCCGCTCCCGAAGTCTCGCGGTGATGCCCTTCACGTCGCGTGCTTCCCTCCCCTCGAAGCGAACGACGTCCACGACCGTGACCGTGATCTCGCTGCGCCGGAAGAGCGATTCGCCCACGCTCGGCGCGCGCGGGCCGCCGTCGACCCAGACGAGCAGCACTGGCGCCTTCGTCCGCGCCACGATCGCGCCGACCCCCGGAAGGAACGGTCGCAACTCGCGCGGCGGACGCGGCAAGCCGCCCTCGGGAAAGACTCCGAGCACGCCGCCCGCCTTCACGTGCGCGATCGCCTCGGCGAACGCGTCGGCGTCCTTCGGACCGAACTCGACCGGGATCACCCTCGTGCGGCGCCAGAACCAGTTTCCGCCCGACGACATGAAGCTTCGATCCATCATCCAGCGGACCGACGCGACGGTGAGCGCCTGCAGGATCAGCGGATCGACGAGCGACGCGTGGTTCGACACGAGAATCATTCCTTCAGGGCCGATCTCGCGCGGCACCTTGCGGAAGCCGACGAAGCGCACGCGATGAAACGACTGCATGAAGAGCCAGACGAGCGGCCGCAGGAACTGCACGATTGGAAGCCGCCCCAGATTCGGCAACGAAGTCGCGATTCCGCGACCTTCGACTTCGTGTCGTCGCGTGCTCCAGCAATGTGACTGCTCGCACGCGCCGCTCGCCATCACGGCGGAGCCTAGAGCGGTTCCTCCTCACTCGTAGCGATCTGGCGGGCTGCGACTTCGTGTGGCATCGTCGGGCTCCATCGGCGGATCCTCAAGAT
>VGXK01000433.1 GCA_016873355.1 Phycisphaerae bacterium
CCAAGATCGAAGCGGAGCTGAGCGAGCTTGCCGAGGCGGATCGCGCGGAACTGCTCGGCAGCCTCGGCATGAAGGAGCCGGCGCTCGCGGCCGTCGCCCGCGCCGCCTACGACCTGCTCGGGCTCCAGAGCTACTTCACGGCGGGTCCCAAGGAAATCCGCGCCTGGACCATTCACAAGGGCGACACCGCGCCGCAGGCGGCGGGCGTCATCCACACCGATTTCGAAAAGGGCTTCATCCGCGCCGAGTGCTACGCGGTGAAGGACCTCGAGTCGTTCAAGACGGAGAAGGCGATCCGCGACGCCGGCAAGCTGCGCAGCGAAGGCCGCAACTACGTCATGCAGGACGGCGACGTGGTCCACTTCCTGTTCAATGTGTGAGTGATCAGCCGGTGGCTCGACGCGGCGGCCGCTGCTCCTTGCGAAGTCGATCCGCCAGGAACATCTTGAGCAGCGACTGATACGGGACGTCGCGCTTGTTCGCGAGCACCTTGGCCTGCAAGATGCGCCTGCAACCGGCAGCGTTCGTGGCCGGCGCGACTGCAGGCACCGAGTTGACTATCGCACCTTGAGGCTGCCGAGCGCCATGATGGCGAGCATCACGCTGATGAGCCAGAAGCGCGTGACCACCTGCGTTTCGGTCCAGCCTCCGAGCTGGAAGTGATGGTGGATCGGCGCGCAGCGGAAGAGCCGGCGCCCCTGCCCCGTGGCGCGCTTGGTGATCTTGAACCAGCCGACCTGGAACATGACGCTCACCGCTTCCAGGTAGCAGAGTCCTGCGACCATCAGCAGCAGGATCTCCTGCCGGATCGCCACGGCGATGAATGCGAGCAGGCCTCCCATGGCGAGCGATCCCGTGTCGCCCATGAAGACGCTTGCCGGTGAACAGTTGAACCAGAGGAATCCGATCGTGGCCCCGGCCATGGCCGCCGACACGATCATCAGCTCCTCCGTGCCCGCGACATACGGAACGTTCAGGTAGTACGCGGCGCCCTGCGATCCCGAAACCCAGCAGAGCAGCATCACCGCGAGACTCGAGATCATGATGATCCCGCCGGCAAGACCGTCCATGCCGTCGGTGATGTTCACCGCGTTCGAGGTGTAGGCGATGAAGAGCGTGCCGATCGCAAGGAAGAGCGGCAGGCTCAGCACGATCACGCCGGGCTCGAGCGGCAACGGCTGGAGGAACTGCTGCGCCGCCGTGGGCGGATGCGTGCGTTGGAACGGCAGGTTGAGCGCCCAACCGTCGGCCGTGCCCGCCGCCTTGTAGAGAAACCACGACGCGATCAAGCCGATGCCGAGTTGAAAGAGCAGCTTCTCCCACGCCCGCAGTCCGTCCCGCGCTCCTTGCGAGCGACGCGCCGCCGTGAGCTTCAGCCAATCGTCGAAGCTGCCGACCGCGGCGAGCCACAGCAGCACCGCGAGCGAAAGATGCACGTAGCGGTTCGACGAGATGTCGGCAAGCAGAACGGTGGTGAGCAGCACCGAGCCGCAGATGAGGATGCCGCCCATCGTGGGCGTGCCCTTCTTCTGCCGCATGAGTTCGTTGAGGTCGGCGCGATGGAACTCGGGGTTGTCGCCGATCTTGAGTCGTCGCAGGAACGAGATCGTGCGCGGACCCGCCGCGAGCACGAAGGTGATTCCGAGCACGAGCGCGAGGAACGCGCGAAACTCGAGCTGAAGCAGCAGGCGGACGAGCGGCGAGAGCCCGAGTCCCTGGAGGAACTCCTGCGCTCGATCCGTGAGCAGATAGAGCATCGATCAGCGGCTCCCGCCGGCGCGAGGGCGCGGTCCCGCGCGAGTCTCGGATTCCGCGCTCGACCGGGCCCCGGCCACCGCGCCCGCTCCCGCGCCCGCTCCCGGTGCGGCCAGCGCCGCGATCAGACGCTCGAGCGCCACGCCGCGGGACGCCTTGAAGAGCACCGAGTCGCCGGCACGCAGCACGGCACGCAGTGCCTCGGCGCTTGCGGCGCCGGCGTCCGGCAGATGGAGTGATTCGCTCTCCGGCGCCGCGCGTGCGAAGGCGCGCGATGCCGCCGCGCTGAGCGGACCGACGAAGATCGCAAGCTCCGGAGGTCCGCCCGCGATCGCCTCCGGCAGCCACTCGCCGAGTTCGCGGTGCAGCGACTCCGCCGCGTCGCCGAGCTCGAGCATGTCGCCGAGCACCACGACCCGTCGCTGCGCCGCCGACGACGACTCCGCGAATGCGCGGATCGACGCCCGCATCGACTCGGGATTCGCGTTGTACGCGTCGTTCACCACCTCGATGCCGTCGATCGCCTGCCGCACGAAGCGCATCTCCGATGCGCTCACGGCGGCGAGTCCCGCCGAGATCGCGCGTGCGTCGGCGCCGAGTCGATGCGCGGCGAGAGCGGCCGCAAGCGCGTTCATGGCGTTGTGCTCGCCCGGAAGCCGGAGC
>VGXK01000434.1 GCA_016873355.1 Phycisphaerae bacterium
CAGGTCGATCGATCCGGTTCCCATCGCGGGATTCAAGTGGTTCGTCTTCAGATCGACCTCCGCCTCGCGATCGCCCTTCACGAAGACGAGCGTGGCGCTCGTGTTCGAGACGCGCCGGCGGGCGATCGTCCAACCATGGGCGAGGTATCGATCGATCGTCGGCGTCACGATCGAGTTGGGATCGAGGATCTCGCCGCGGTAGAGGGCGCGGGCGCCGACGAGCGTCTCGCCGTCGCGCTCGAGCCCGCTGAGATGCCGGTTCTCGAGTCCGGCGATCTGCGGCACGTCCGAATCGGCGATCGTCTCCGGCTGCGAGTCGCAGCCCGCAAGCAGCGCCGCGACGAGCGCGGTCGCGACGCACATTGACATGGCTTCGCGCATCGGGTCGATAGAGAGTAACCGTTCCGCGACGCCGCCCCCACGCCGCCCCGCGGCCCTTCCGCGCCCGACCGACCACCCCATGTCCGGAAGCTTCGAACGACACGCGCGAACCGTCACGCTGCTCACGCTCGTGAGCCGGGTCACGGGCCTGGCGCGCGATGCGACGCTGGCGCGCCTCTTCGGCGCCGGTCCGCTCATGGACGCCTTCAACTTCGGCTTCACCGTGCCGAATCTCTTCCGGCGGCTCTTCGGCGAAGGCGCGCTCACGGCGAGCTTCCTTCCCGTCTACGCGCGGCTCGATCGCGACGATCCCGCCCGTGCGCGTGCCTTCGCCGGGGCGATGCTCGGCGGCGTCGCGGTGCTGCTGGCGGCGATCACGCTCATCGGCGAGGCGGCGCTGGCGCTCGTGCGCGACTCGGGCGCCGATCGCGGCGCGGACGCCGGCATCGGCATCGAACTGCTCATGATCATGCTGCCGTTCATGCCGTTCGTCTGCCTCACGGCGCTTCTCGGCGCGGTGCTCCAGGTGCATCACCGCTTCGGGCCCACGGCGGCGAGTCCCATCCTGCTCAACCTCGCGGTCGTGGCGGCGGGACTGGTCGGCGCGCCGCCGGTGGCGTCGAAGCTGCTCGGCCACGAACTCGATCCCGCGATGCACGTGCGGATCGTGGCCGCGAGCGTGGTGCTCGCCGGAGCGGGGCAGGTGCTCTGGAGTTGGCTGGCGCTGCGACGCTCAGGAATCCGACTCGCGCTGCGAGGTCCGCGACTCTCCGAGCCGATCCGCGAGACGATTCGCAAGGTCCTGCCGATGCTCGTCGGGCTCGGCGTCTTCCAGCTCAACACCGCGGTCGACGCGCTGATCGCAAGTTGGCGCACCATGGTGGGTCCGACCTTCTTCGGCATCGAATGGCCGCTCGAGGAGGGCAGCCTCACCGTCCTCACCTGCGCGCAGCGGCTCTACGAGTTCCCGCTCGGCGTCTTCGGCGTGGCCGTGGCCACCGCGATCTTCCCCGCGATGGCGCGCGAATCGCACGATGCCGCCGCGTTCCTCACCACGCTTCGGCGCGGATTGCGACTCACGGTCTTCATCGGGCTGCCGGCGAGCGCCGCGCTCGTGGCCATGCGAGATCCGCTCGCGGCCACGCTCTTCCAGGGCGGTCGCTTCACGCCCGAGGACTCCGAGATGGTGGCGTGGGTGCTGCTCGGATACGCGCCGGCGATCTGGGCCTACTCGATGCAGCAGGTGGCGACCCGCGCCTTCTACGCGCTCGGCGACTCGATGACGCCGATGCGCGTGGCGCTGGGCATGGTGGTGCTCAACCTCGCGCTCAACCTGATCCTGATCTGGACGCCGCTCGGCGTGGCGGGCCTCGCGTGGAGCACCGCGATCGCCGCGATCGCGCAGATCTCGATCCTCATGGCGCTGCTCTCGCGGCGCGTCGGCGCCGTGGTCGACCGGCAGGTCGCGTCGAGCTGGTCTCGATCGCTCGTCTGCGCCGTCGTCACCGGCGCCGCCGTCGCGGTCGCCGCGTGGATCTCGAATCGGTTCGTCGGCGCCGCCCTCGGCGGCGACGCCTGGCTCGCCGCGCTCGTGGCGCTCGCGGCATCCACGCTCTCCGGCTGCGGCGCGGCGCTCCTCTGCGTGCGGCTGCTGGGGCTCGAGGAGTTCGGCTGGCTGCTGCGCGGGCGGCCTTCCGACACGACTCACAACGGTTCCCGGTCGGCGTAGGGGGCCGCGGTCGGGATGTTCCCGACTGCCCCCGAATCCGCCCATTCGAGGGCCTCGGGCTCCGCCCTCCTCCGGGGCGGAGCCCTCCTTTTTTTGCGCTGACGGAGCGAGGGAGAACGGCGTGCGTCCGTACGGCCGTGCGCGCGGAGTCGGGCCGGTGCGTGCGCACGCAGCGCGTCAGTTCGATGCGCTGGCGAGCGTCGGCGGCGCCGCGGTCGTCGTCCACTGCGATCCGTCGCGCTCCACTCGGCGGTAGATCGTGTCGCGCTCGACCGGCTCGAAGCCCGCTTCGCGGATC
>VGXK01000435.1 GCA_016873355.1 Phycisphaerae bacterium
TCGAGCGCAGCGTCGACTGGATCCTCTGCCTCGAGAAGGGACGCGTCGTGCGCGACGAGGCGCTCGATTCGCTCCAGGAGCGCTATGCGCGCTGGCGCGTGCTGCCGGCGCCGCAGCGTGCGGGCGTCGGTGCGGCACTCCGCGACGACTGCTTCGCGGCGCCCTGGATCCGCAGCAAGACCGTCGAGCCGCATGGCGCGCTGCTCGTCGTCGAGAATGCCGAGGACGAGCGCGAGTCGTTCGAGGCGCGCCACGGCGTCACCGTGGATGCGCAACCGCTGCGGCTCGCCGAAATGTTCAAGGTGTGGACGGGCGGAGGTGCGCGGTGACGACGCTCGTCCTGCCGCGGCTCTACTCCGGCTGGTGGCCGCTCCTGCGTGCCTTCGGCGTCGTCTGCACCGCGATCGGATTCGGCCTTCTCGCCTCGATGGCGCGCAGCGCGATCTGGCCCGTCGCCCTCGGCGCCGACGCAGACGCGTGGATCTCCGGCTCGATCGTGTATCTCGCCGCCGGAGTCGTGGCGGCGCTTCTCGCAGGCGGCGCTTGGGAGCTGCGCGTGAGCAGCTTCGCATGGAACACGCCCGAGCTGAGTCGACGCCTGCGCCGCGAGATGGCGGTGGGAGGCTTCATCGTCTTCGGCATCGGTGCCGGCGTGGGCGCGTCGATCCACGGCGCGCTCACGGGCGCAAGCTGGTTCCTTGCGGTCGCCGCGGCGCTGGGCTTTTCAATCGGACTCGTCAACAGCTTGAGTCGTCTCATGTGGGCACGCTTCGGCGGCACGCTGGGAATCGTGCTCGCGGTGCTTCCGCTCTTCTTCATGTCGGAGATCGCGCGCCTCATCTCGAACGGCGGATTCCTCGGGGGCCTCTTGTGCGCGATGCTCTCTGCGGGCGTGGTCATGGTCGCAACGGACCGGCTTGGCCGCGTGCTCGAACGACGGGGCGATGCGCCCGATCCCTCCGAAGATCGCGGGCTCGCCGCGCGGTTCGGCGGCACCGCGACGCTCGCGCACCGTGCTCCACGCGATGGCGCCGACGGATTCCGCGGGGTCCGCCGGAGCAACCTCGACTGGGCACGCGCGCTCCTGCACGAGACCTACGGCGTCGCCCGCGGAGGGCTCGTCGGGCGCACGATTCGATTCTCCCTGGCAACGATGCTGATCACCGTGCTCGTGCGCGGCTTCTTCCGCGCGCTCGGCAAACTCAGGGTGACCGACGCGACCACCGGCGCTGCGCCGACGCCCGAAACCACGAGCTTCACTGCGGTTCAACAGGGCCTGTCGGGATTCTCCCTCGAGTGGTTCATCCAGCCGCTTGCGTCTCGGAAGGAGGAACTGACCGTCTCCGTCGTTGTCGCGACGGCTCTGGTCGCCGTGATCTGGAACGGCATGGCGTCGTCCTCGGCGCTCAACTACCCGATCTCGCGCCGCCGCCTTGCGTGGGTCGGTTGGCTCAGGACGCAGTTGGAAGAGGGCGCCGTGATTGCCGGCATGCTGGTCGGCTTCGCGGCGCTTGGCCTCGCGGAGTCGCGACTCGGCGGCGGCGATGCCTGGGCGAGCATGATTCCCTTCGTCACCGTGACGATCGTGGTGTTCACGCTGCTGCCCGTGGTGCGGTGGATGCGGCTGTGGCTCGTCGACGCGCGACGGCCGACGCGAAGGCTCGACGCGGCGTCCGAGTCGCAGGATCCATCGATCCTGATCACCTACGCGCTCTCGATCTGCGTCATCGTGTTCGGTGCCTTCCTCCTTCCAAATTGGTGGCGAGAGGGCGCGCGCCACATTCGCGGCGAGCTTCCCGAAGCGCTGCACGCGTGGATTCCGCTGCTTGCGCTCGTGCCGATCGTGCTCCTGCGCTGGCTCTGGCTCGTCGAACTGCGGCGGTACTACCGCAGAAGCGATCTCGCGTGAGGGCTGCGCCCGTTTCGATCGCCGTTTCGATCGCTCGAATCGATCGCCCGACCCGCGCCACTCCGGCGCCGATCGCGTGATCGGCGCCGGAGGCGTTGTTCTCGACTCTCGAGGAACAGGTACGGGCTCAGCCCTTGAGCACGGACAGGTCCGCGCCGTGATTGATGTGGAACGCCTGGCCACCGATCACCAGCGCGGGAACCGACTTCACGCCGGCCCTCTCCGCCTCGGCGACGCGGCCCTTGTTCTGCCCGAGGTGGACGACTTCGACATTGAACTTCGATCGATCGAGGCCCTCGGCGACCGTCCGCTCGGCGGCGACGCAGACGGGGCAACCGGCGTGATAGAACGTGGCTTTCGTGCTCATGAGCAGCTCCTAGAGCGGTTCCTCCTCATTCGTAGCGATCTGGCGAGCTGCGACTTCGTGTGGCATCGTCGGGCTCCATCGGCGGATCCTCAAGATCCGCCTGCTTCGCCCTCCTTGCCACACTCGTCTCGC
>VGXK01000436.1 GCA_016873355.1 Phycisphaerae bacterium
ACCTCGATCGCGTGCGCCTGGCCTGGCTCGAGCCGTGCCCCGAGGCGGCGTCGATCGAGCACCCGCTCATCGGCGCCGAGATCGCGAGGTGCGGCTTCGCGCGGCGCATCGATCGTCCGCAGAAGCGCCCCGATTACGACTACGGGACGAGCGCGGCCGAGTGGGACTGCCGCGTGCAGCCGGGGCTCTACACGAACTTCGGCGAGTGCACCCCGCTCGCGGCGGCGCCCGACGGGGCGCTCGCGATCTTCGGTCCGGGCGAGGAGATTCGTCTGCGCTTCGGCGCGTCGGGCGGCGAGCACGGACGTGCGTCCGACGGCGCAGCGCGCCAGCGCGAGGGCGGCCGGTCCGAGGAGCGCCGGGCGAGCGTCTTCGTGCTCGAGGTGGAGGGGTGGTGCAAGGACATGGACCGATACACCGGTGACGGCGCGACTCTTGCACCGATTCCCGCGCGCGAGGGACTCTCCGACGACGAGCGCCGCCGCGCCGAGTCGCTGCAGCGCACCTTCAACCGTCGCCTGCACGGCGGCCGCTGATCCGGGCGGCACCGAGTCGCGGAGCACGGCGCACGCGGGCGGCGCGGATCGGCTGCTATTCTTCGGTCGATGGCGACGAAGCGCTACGTGCCGGCCATCGGGCCGAAGCTCCAGTGGGTGCTTCGCATCGTCCTTGGACTCTTCGCCGTTCTCTGCGTCAACAGCGTCTACCTGGCGGCGGTGACGCTGCTCCAGTCGCGCGCGGCATCGGGCGCCTACGGCGGCGGCGACTACGAGAACAACTTCTACCAGTGGATGTTCTTCATCCATCTCGTGCTGGGGCTTGCCATCGTCGTGCCGGTGGTCGTCTTCGGATGCATTCACATCGCGAACGCCCGCAATCGCCCGAACAAGCGGGCGATCCGCGCCGGCTACGCCACCTTCGCCACCGCGCTCGGCGTGCTCGTGACCGGAGTCGCGCTCACGCGCGTGGACATCGGCGCCCTCACGATCAACCTGAAGGATCCTGCGTCGCGAAGCGTCGTCTACTGGCTGCACGTGATCCTGCCGCTCGCGGCGGCATGGCTCTTCGTGCTGCATCGACTCGCGGGTCGTCGCATCAAGTGGAAGACGGGGGCGCGATGGGCGCTCGTGGCCGCGGTGTTCGCGGGCGGCATGGTGCTCTTCCACCTCTGGAACCCGAGGGTGGCGCGGGAAGGCCCGCGGAACCCCGACTACTGGGAGCCGTCGCTTGCGCGCACGGCCACGGGCCGCTTCATTCCCGCGTCGATCCTCGACAACAGCGACGAGTGCCTCGAATGCCACGCCGACATCCACCACCAGTGGTCGCACAGCGTGCACGCCTTCTCGAGCTTCAACAATCCGCTCTACACCTTCAGCGTGCGCAAGACGCGCGAGCACGCCTTCGCGCACGACGGCCACGTGCAGGACGCGCGATTCTGCGCCGGCTGCCATGATCCCGTTCCCTTCTTCTCCGGCGCCTTCGAGCTGGCGAAGTGGGACGACCCGAACTACGACGTGGCGAGCGATCCGCTCGGCAAGGCGAGCATCACCTGCACCGTCTGCCATTCGATCACTTCGATCAACGGCGTGCGCGGCAACGCCGACTACACGATTTCCGAGCCCGAGCGATATCCCTTCGAAGGCAGCACGAATCCGGTGCTGAAGTGGGTGAGCCAGCAGCTCATCAAGGCCAAGCCCGCATTCCACAAGCGCACCTTCCTGAAGCCGGAGGTGCATCGCAGCGCCGAGTTCTGCTCCACCTGCCACAAGGTCTTCCTGCCGGAGGAGCTCAACGACTACAAGTGGCTGCGCGGGCAGAACCACTACGACTCGTGGCGTCTCTCGGGCGTCAGCGGCCGCGGCGTCGCCGCGTGGTACTACCCGCCCGCGCCGCAGACGAGCTGCAACGCCTGCCACATGCCCACGGTGGCGAGCAACGACTTCGGCGCCAAGGTGCGCGACGAGTCCGGCGTGCTCACCGTGCGCAACCACATGTTCCCAAGCGCGAACACCGCGATTCCGGTGCTCGCGCCCATGACCGACCCGCAGGCGGTGATCCGGGCGCACGAGCAGTTCAACCAGGGCGTGATGCGGCTCGACCTCATGGCGCTGCGCGAAGGCGGCACGCTCGAGGGAACGCTGCACGCGCCGCTGCGGCCGAGCGTGCCCGCGCTCGTTCCGGGCGAGTCGTACATGCTCGACGCGGTGGTGCGCACCGTGAAGATGGGTCACGAATTCACGCAGGGAACCGCCGACAGCAACGAGATCTGGCTCGACGTGACGCTGCTCGCGGGCGGCCGCGTGATCGGCCGCTCGGGCGGCATGGACGAGGGCGGCGGCCTCGATCCCTGGAGCCGCTTCTACAACATCTTCCTGCTCGATCGCGAGGGCAGGCGCATCGATCG
>VGXK01000437.1 GCA_016873355.1 Phycisphaerae bacterium
TACTGGGCATGGGTCAACCGCCGCCTGACGCCGGAGTACGCGTACTCGTCGGCCACCGCATTCGTCGACGGCTGGGCGGAGTACACCATCGATGGAACTTCCTGGTTGCCGCTCGGTCGAGTCGGATACCAGAGCGACCTGCAGTTCTTCCTCACCACCGTGGAACTGCCGGAAGACGAGTCCGGTGGCGGCAGCGACGATCGGTCGCAATCTCATCCGCCGCAGGGTGGACCGATGTTCGGCGCGCCCTGATCACGCTGCCTCGCGCTCCCCCGCCTCGATGGGCGGGCAGCGCGAGCGGTCGAGTGGGCACATGTTCGAGTGGATTGCGACGACGACGCCGTCCAATGCGGCCGCGATGTCCACGGCGTCGACGGCGGCGAAGACGGAGAAGACGAGATTCACTCGGCGGTCGCTCGTGCATCCGACATCGGATCGATCGCCGCGCGCCACCCCGTCTCTCATGGCACGAGGGGCGACCCGCCATCGGGTCGCCCGTCGTTCGCGGATCTCCGTTGTGCATCCAAGCCTCACGGCATCTCGTGCCGTGCACGGCCATCGACTACGGAAGTCGCCAGTTCACGTCCGGCCGGTTGGAGGTCGGGCCGTAGGGCAGCAGCACCACGCCCGCCTCCGAATCCGCCTTCTTCTTCAGCGCCAGCGTGTCGCCTTCGCGCACCCATTCGAAGTTCTCGAGAATCGTGGCGCGGCTGAGATCGGTCGAACCCGTCATGATCATCGAGTTGAGGAATGCGGCAATCGTGTTGAGGCACGCCGCCTGCGATCCGTTGGGTCCGGTCGGCATCCACACGGGACTCAGGTAATAGAACTCCGTCTTGATGATCGGGGCACCGCCGTCGGGATTCGGGCGCTGATAGCGGAGGTGCACGTTCAGTCGAATCGAGTAGATGGAATTCGCCGCCCACGATCCTTCGGGAAACTGGATTCGGTACACGGACGCCTCCGGCCCCGCGTCGTTGCCGGGCTCGAATTCGCCCTCCGCCGAGCCTCGCTCGGCGACCGATGGCTGCACCACCTCGTCGCCTTCGCCGTCGTCGGGACCGGCCACGTCCGGCGCGCCGTCGTCGTTGGCCACCACCAGCGGCGGCAAGGCGCCATTGGGATTCAGGATGAGCTCGGAGTCATGGACCTTGATGTGCAGCTCAAGCGGTTTGCCGTATTCGCTTGCGAAGATCCCATCGACTTTGCCGACGATGAGATCGGCGCGTTCGTCGTTGTCGAAGTCGTGGATCTGCAGCACCTGGATCGGAATCCGCGCGTTCGGCGCTTCGGTGACGAAGAAGGCGTCGAGGTCGATCGGATCGATCGGGAAGTTCATGAGATCGATCGTCACGATCGTGTCGTTCTGAATGAGCGGAGGGAAGAAGCCCAGGATCGTCGGCGGCGGCGGACAGAGACCGCACCCGAGCGCCGCGTCGGCGCAGCGGGCGTCCCAGCGCGCGGCGCAGCAGAAGGGATCGACGGCGCAGACCTGCTCGCAGCAGGAGGAGTCGCCGCAGCCCTGGAACGTCCCGGGCTCGCAGCAGTCCGTGTTCGAGCACGACATCTCGGGGAGCGTGCACTGCGCGGACCATTGTCCAAGCAGCTCGCCGAGGTCCGCGCCGTCCACGTAGCCGTCGCCGTTGAAGTCCGCGGGACAGCCGGGGCAGAAGCCCCAGTAGCCCAGCAGCGCTCCGAGATCGTCGCCGTCGACGACGCAGTCGCCGTTGAGATCGGCCTGCGGGCGAATCGGCACGACCTGCACCACCGCGAAGGTGAGCGTGTTCGACTCCATCGGCACGCCGGCGAGCGATCCGGCCACGACGAACGGATCGGGAGGGAGCGACGGCGGCGGTTCGAGCAGGTACGCGCGTCCACTCGAGAAAGTGGTCAGCCGCAGCAGTGGCGACTGGCCGACCGGCGGTGCGCCGACCAGGAGGCCGGGACCGATCTCCACTTCGACATGTCCGGCGCCATGAAGCTGCATCGGCTGAATCTGCGTGAGCTCGAACGCCGGCCCCGCGAATTCGAATCCAGGCGGAGGCGAGAATCCGGCGTCGTCAGGGCGGATCGTGGCGCTCAAATCGAGTGCTCCGGAGCTGCAGCCTCCGTCGAGCACGATTCGAATCGTCTGCGAATCGCAGAGAAGGTCGGCGCCGGGCGGCAATGGACTCGGGATTGCGCAGACCTGGATCGGTTCGTCCGCAAGACCGATCGCCGACTCGAGCTCGGTCGACGCGCCGGGAATGCCCTTCAGGCACTCCACGATGCGCAGAAGCCATTCCGCTTGCGAGACGGCGACGCCTTCCGGGGTCTGCAACTGCAGCGAGCTCCATTGCGAATCCGACAACGATGCGATCACGACGAACATCTCCTGGAGCGCCAGCAGCGCGTTGTCGGCA
>VGXK01000438.1 GCA_016873355.1 Phycisphaerae bacterium
CGGGCGCCGGGCTCGTCCGCGCCGTCCAGCCGCTCCGGAGCTCGCGATCCTTCGCGCTGCGCCACGCCGTGCTGCACATCGCGCGGCCGGGCAACCAGACGCGCGTGATCCTGCTCGCGGTCGGCCTCGGCGCGTTCTTCATCCTCGGCGTGCGGTCGCTCCAGATCAATCTGCTCCGCGATTTCGCCGTGCAGGCCGGCCCCGGTGCGCCCGACATGTTCCTCATCGATATCCAGCGGGATCAGCACGACGCACTGGCCGCGTTCCTCGACGAGGCGAACGGCAGCGCCCCCGCGCCCCGCCTGATGCCCACGCTGCGCGCCCGCGTCACCGCCGTGCGGGGGCGCGAGATGGACATCGACAGCTACCGCGACACGCGCGGCCGGGGGCTGTCGCGCGAGTACACGGTGACCTACCGCCCGCACCTCGAGGCGAACGAGGAGCTCATCGACGGCGCGTGGTGGGACGAGCTGCCGCCGCCGGCCTCCGGCGAGGCGCACGTCTCGATCGAGGAGCGCTTCTCGGACCGCGACAACGACGGGAACTTCCGGCTCGGCTCCCGGATTCAGGTCGGCGACGAGATGCGCTTCGACGTGCTCGGCCGGCCCATCACGGCGCGCGTGACCAGCGTCCGGCGCGTCGACTGGCAGGACTTCCGCGCCGGCGGCTTCATGTTCGTGTTCCGGCCGGGCACGTTCGACGAGGCGCCCCACACCTACATCTCGGCGCTGCAGGCGCCGCGCGATCCCGCGGCGCGCGCGCGCATGCAGGCGACGCTGGCGAGCCGTTTCCCGAACGTGTCGGCGATCGACCTCCGCGAGATCCTGCAGATCATCCAGACCATCGTGAACAACGTGACGCTGGCCGTCACGGCCGTGGGCCTGCTCGTGCTGCTGAGCGGGGGACTCATCCTCGTCGGCGCCGTGTCGATGACGAAGTTCCGCCGCGTCTACGAGGCGGCGATCCTCAAGACGCTCGGTGCGAGCAGCCGGCGAATCGCGGCGATGCTCGTGCTCGAGTACGGCGTGCTCGGCGCGATCGCGGGCACGGTCGGCGCCGCCGGCGCGATCGTCCTGAGCTGGGCCATCGCGCGCTTCGCGCTCGAGCTGCCGTGGCAGGCGACGCCGGCGATCACGATCGCCGGCATCGTCGTGACCGCGCTCCTCGTCGCCGCGATCGGCGTGCTCGCCAGCGTCGACGTCCTGCGCCACAAGCCGCTTGCGACCCTCCGCGCGGAATAGGCTAAGATCGAAAGATCGCGGGAGTCAGTTCCGATGAACGTGGAGACATACCGGTCCGCGCTGCTCCAGAAGCGCGGTGAACTGCTGGGCGGCAGCGCCGCGAAGCCGCTGCAGTGGACGATGGAGAACAACTCGGGCCGCCAGGGCGACATGGCGGATCAGGCGAGCGGCAACAACGAAGTCCATATCCAGCTCAAACTGAAGCAGACCGACGCGAAGATCCTGCAGGCGATCGAGGAGGCGCTCCGGCGCATCGAAGCCGGGACCTACGGCGTCTGCCGCGACTGCGGTGAGCCGATCGCCGAGGCGCGGCTGACGGCCATCCCGTGGACGCGCGTCTGCATCACCTGCAAGGAAAAGCAGAACGCGTGAGGGCCCCGGACCTCCAGCACATCCTGACCGAGTTTGCCGCGGAGCGGCTCGCCCTGCTCGAGCGCCACGAGGCGGGCGCGCGCGCGGTGAGCCACTACGACTTCAACAACGCCTACCAGCACGTGATCAGCCGGGAGGAGACCCAGCTCGGCTGGCTGCAGGCCGCGCTCGCCGAGTTCGGCGTCCCGCTGCCGCCGCCGGCGGCGGCGCTGCCGGTTCCTGAGCTGCCGAAGCCGGGCAAGCGCCCCGAGACGGGCGCCTTTCGCGCCGTGCTCGACGACGACGCCCGCCGCCTCGAGGCGTTCGTGGAGCGCTGGCGGCCCCGCCTCGAGGCGATCACGCACGCGCGGCATCGGCTCATGCTCGACGTCATCCTGGGCGAGTCGCGCGAGCATTGGCGCATCTTCGAGCAGGCCGCCGCGGGGATGGAGGACGTGCTCGGCCGCCGCACCGGGGGCGTGCCGCGGAAGGGAAGCGTCCTGCCCGTCCGGTGGCTGGAGTGACTCTGGCCGGTGGCCGGTAGTTGCTGCGGGGCTCCCGATGAGCCCGGCTGTCGCTAATCCGATCGATCGATTCGCAGCGCCTCGAACAGTCCATTCACCATCCGACCGACCTCCGCGACACGGCGCGTGACGGGCTCGATGTCCTTCTGCGCGGCGAAGCCGAGCCGCCGTGTGATCTCGAGCTGCACATCGAGCTTGCCCCGTGAGCCCGCGCGATGTCCAGGTGGTGCAGGAACGCCCGCTGTGTATTGTCAGTCGTGGCCCGGCCGAAGCCGTCCACTCAA
>VGXK01000439.1 GCA_016873355.1 Phycisphaerae bacterium
CCAGACGCCGTTTTCCTCGAGGCGAACCATGGGAGTCAGCGGCGCGAAGGCGAGGTCGACGCGCCGCCGCGCGCGCCTGCGCCGGGCGTCGAGGCGGCGCCATCCCTTGGCGCGGCACCGCCTCCAAGCGGCAGCTCGTGGGCCATCAGGTCGTCGTAGCTCTCGCGGCGGCGCACGACCTCGAAGCGATCGCCGTGCACGAGCACCTCCGCGGGAAGCGGCGAGCTGTTGTAGCGGCTGGCCATGGTCATGCCGTAGGCGCCGGCGGTGAAGACGGCGAGCAGGTCGCCTCGCGCCAGCGGCGGCAGCGCGCGATCGATCGCGAGGAAATCGCCCGATTCGCAGATCGGGCCGACGACGTCGCACGGCGAGAGTCCCGGCATCGTGGCGATCTTGGTGCGCGACTCGGGAATGAACTCGGCCGCGGGCGCCGCGGGCCAGATGAAGTGGAACGCCTCGTAGTGGCTTGGACGCAGCAGCGTCTGCATGCCCGCGTCGCAGATCGCGAAGCGCTTGTCGCCGGAAGTCTTCATGTAGAGCACGCGCGTGAGCAGGATGCCGGCGTTGCCCACGATCGTGCGCCCCGGCTCGAGAAACATTCGCAGCCCGCGCGCGTGATGCGGCACGAGCATGGGAACGATCGCCTTGGCGTACTCGGCGACCGGCGGCGTCTGGCCGGTGGTGTAGTCGGCGCCGAATCCGCCGCCCAGGTCGAGCGCGTCGATGGTGAAACCCGCGCGCTCGAGCTCGTCCTTGAGCGCGAGCGCCTTCTTCACGCTCTCGATGTACGGCTCGATGGTGTAGATCGGCGAGCCGATGTGCAGGTGCAGGCCGCGCAGGCGCGCGAACTCGTCGCGGCCGTAGCGATCGAAGAAGGCGCGGGCTCGCTCGAGATCGACTCCGAACTTGGTCTCCTTCTTGCCGGTCGAGGTGTATCGATGCGTCTTCGGATCGACATCGGGATTGATGCGAAGGGCGCAATCGCAGCGAATGCCGAGACGCTTGGCGATGACGGAGAGATTCTCGAACTCCGCTTCGCTCTCCACATTGAGCAGGCCGATTCCCGCGCGGAGCGCTTGTTCAAGCTCGGCGTCGGTCTTGCCCACGCCCGCGAACACGCACTTGCTCGCGGGAACGCCCGCACGCAGCGCTCGCGCGAGTTCGCCGCCGCTGACCACATCCATGCCTGCGCCTTCCTCGGCGAGCAGCTTGAGCACCGAGAGATTCGCGCAGCTCTTGACGCTGAAGCAGACCAGCGGCTTGAGCGCCGCGAAGGCTTCGTTCAATCGGCGCAGGTGCGAGCGCAGCGTGCGGGCGGAATAGATGTAGACCGGCGTGCCGGCCTTCTCGGCGATTGCGTCGACGAGCACTTGCTCGCAATGCAGTCGGCCGTCCTTGTACGCAAAGTCGTCCATGGAGTTCCCGTGCGAAGGGCGGGGAGTCTACGGCGGGGTCTCGAGTCAGGCGGCGTGTGGTCGGGGAGCGACACAAGTGGCGTGCGTGCCAAGGACTGCGATTGCTCGGTGTGAACCTGCCGACGCGGCCATCGACTGAACCGAAACGGCCGTGTCGCTCGCGCTGCGATCGAGTCCGGTGTCCGCTCATTCGCAAGTCCGTTCCGGGCCCCATTTCCCGCGGCGAGCGCAGCTCGCTGCACCAACTCAGGCGTGACTCGTCACGCCGCACTTCCAGGAGGTCTGGGCTTGCCCACTTGACTTCGAGACGATGAGTGCTCTGCTTGAAGGGCTGTTCGGCGGTTAGGTCAGGCGACATGGGCGATCGGGTCGGCGCACGGCGCCGGCCCGATCGCAGCTCGCCTGAGAAAGCGCGTGATGCAATCTGAGAGTCGACGAGCAAGCGTGTTCACCACCGCGATGATCGCGGCGCTGTCGGCGGCTGACAGCGGCCTCGCTCAATGTCAATACAGCGTGACGCAATGGGCGCCTTGGGCCTGCGAGTGGGAGGGGAATCACGCCTATACAGGCACGGGACTGAATGATCTTGGCGCCTGGTGCGGATACCGCCTGATGTGCTGGCCCGAGGAAGGGGAGTGGTGGCTCCCGATCTACTGCCCGCCCGGCGGCATGCCGCAGGTGCTGCCGATGCCTCCGAACGCCGACTCCGAAGGCGCTCAGGCAACGGCGCTCAACAACACAGGATTCGTCGTGGGTTGGTATCGACGCCCGCCGTGGAACCTCGATACTGCGTGCGCCTGGCTGCCGGACGGGTCGGTGATCGATTTGTTCCCGATCGCGTCAGGTGATCGCAGCAACGCCAACGATGTCAATGACGCGGGTGTGATCGTCGGTGTTCACTGGATTGCCAACGGAACTCCGTCGAGCGTTCCGTTCGTGTGGAGCGACGGAGCAGCCCAGTTTCTTGATCCTGCGCCGTT
>VGXK01000440.1 GCA_016873355.1 Phycisphaerae bacterium
GACGCCGGCGCTCTATGCGTGCCCCAAGTGCGGAAGCCGCACGGCGTATCGCTTCGGAAAGAACGGGCGATTCCTCTCGTGCAGCACCTACCCCGAGTGCGACTTCGCGTGCCCGATCGATCGCGAAGGGCGCCCGCAGCTCGTGCAGAAGATCGATCTGCTGTGCCCGGTCGACGGTTCGCCGATGGTGCTGCGCACCGGTCGCTTCGGCGATTTCCTGACGAGCGAGAATCCCAAGACCAAGTTCATCCTGAACCTGGACAAGAAGAAGCGCACGCTCAAGTTCCCGGCGCCGCCGCCGGTGCTCACCGACCTCAAGTGCCCCAAGTGCGACGCGCCGCTCAATCTGCGCGAAGGCAAGCGCGGGCCGTGGCTCGGTTGCTCGCGCTTCCCCAAGTGCCGCGGTCGCGAGCAGTGGACGAAGGTGGACGAGGCGACGAAGAAGAAGCTCGAGAAGGAGCTTGCGGAGCAGTTGAAGGCGCACGAGCCGCTCAAGCTCACGCGGCTGGACGGCAGGACGCCGGTCGAGAACGGCACGCCGCTTGACGACCTCATGCTTCCCGGCGAGCAGCTCGAGCTCGCGGTTCATCCCGACGCGCAGCGCGAGCTCCGCAAGGCGGGGTGAGCGGAATCGGCTCGCGGCGCGGCGCCTGTTGTTCCGTTCACCTGCAGTGATCGAAGAGGTCGGATCGATCGCGCGAAACCAGAGCGGTTCCTCCTCATTCGTAGCGATCTGGCGGTGAAATGCGATCCAGGAGGTCGGCGAAGCAGCGGCGAGGGTTTCGGCGGCCGGTCGATCTGGAGCGCCCTCGGTGCCTTGAGCCGTCGTCATCGGCATGCGCAATCGGCTCGTGCACGGCTACGACGAAATCGACATCGAGGTCGTCTGGAGTGTTGCGGCGAACGAGATTCGACCGCTCATCGAAGTGCTCGAAGCGGCGTGCGCTGTTTGGCCGCTGCGTGAGCCCCCGGACCACTGAGAACCTGTCGTCAGACCGGAAAGGGACGGCTCGGGCGCCGCGGTCACCGCTGATCCGAGCCCAAGGACCGCGCGACACGAACGTCGCACCCGTTCGCCCGTACATCGATACGGCGTCGATCACTACCCTTCGCGAAGCAAGGAGCCCACCCATGCCGATCTCTGCCGCCACTTCGTCGCCCACCGCCGGTGCCGCCCGCGTCTACGCGTGGTCGTCGCTGCCGACCGACACGCCGATGCCGAAGATCTCGCGGCAGCGCATTCCCGGCGAGCACGCCATGCTCGCGAGCGTGGTGCTCGAGAAGGGCTTCTACCTCGGCTCGCATCACCATCCGAACGAGCAGTTCGCGATCGTGCTCGAAGGCCGCATTCGCTTCGTGATCAACGAGGGAACGCCGGCGCAGGAGACGCTCACGCTCGGCCCGGGCCAGGTGCTCGTCGTTCCGCCGAACGTGCCGCACTCGGCGGAAGCGCTCGAGCGCACGCGGATTCTCGACATCTTCAGTCCGCCGAGCGCGGGCACGGGCGTGGACGCGCCGCCGGCGGGCACTTCGATCCGCTGACCTGACGCACCTGCCTGAACCGTTGGCGCGATTGCGGCGCCATTCGGGTCGCCGCGCTGCCCCGCGCCATCGTGTGCCCTGCCGGCACGTGGCAGGACTCGAGCCATCGCAAGGAATTCACGCCACCACCGTTGGCCGCGGTGATCTTACGGGTAAGATTCGCCGAAGGAGGACCACATGGTCGCACTCGGAACCACGCAGCTTTCGTCAAAGGGCCAAGTCGTCATTCCCGAGGCAATTCGGGTGCGACTCGGGCTCAATCCGGGGTGCCGCTTCGTCGTCGTCGCGAGCAAGGGAACCGTCATCCTGAAGGTCGTTGAGGCACCGGATCCAGCTGCGTTTTCCGCACTGCTCGCAGAGGCCCGACGGAGTGCGCGCAAGGCAGGGCTTCGCCAGCGTGACGTTGCAGAGTCCGTGCGTCGCGTGCGAGGGAAGCGTTGAGGGTCGTGCTCGACACGAATGTCCTGGTTTCCGGCATCTACTTCGCGGGGGTCCCGGGCGACGTGCTCGAAGCGTGGCGACAGGGACGAATCGGGTTCGTTGTCACCGCAGCAAACCTTGACGAGTACGACCGGGTCGCTTCCGATTTCGGCCTGAGGCATGGCTTCACGCGTGCCGACGAAGTCCTCGCTGCGATCGCGACCAGCGCGTCGATGGTCGAAGAGCCGCCGCCGGGCGAACCAATCACCCGTGATCCCGACGACGACAAGTTCATTCGATGCGCCGCGGCCCGTCGCGCCGCCGTGGTCTCAGGAGACAACGACCTGCTCGCGGTCGACGGCAGGCATGGTGTCAGGGTCCTGACTCCGAGGCAGATTCTGGATCTTCTGCCGTGATGCGATCGCA
>VGXK01000441.1 GCA_016873355.1 Phycisphaerae bacterium
GCCGCTCACGATCCGGCCTGCGATCCCGATTCGTCGCCGGCGCGGAACACCGCCACCACGTCCTCGATCGGAATCACGAAGAGCCGATTGTCGCCCTCGAAGTCGACGGGAATGCCGTGCTTGGGATTGAAGAGCACGCGGTCGTACTGCTGGATCGGGTAGTCGAGATCCCGCGCCACCTGCGCCGAGATCGCCACGACGCGGCCGGTGAGCGTGGGGATCTCGATCTTGTCGGGCAGGTGAATGCCGACCTTGGTGACCTTTCGATCCTCGTCCTTGCGGATGAGCACGCGCTTGCCGATCGGCTCCACGGTCTCGAGCTTCGTTCGACCCGCTGCGGCTCTGGGCATGCGGGCATCGTAGCGAGCGGCGGTCGTTACGATCCCGCCCATGCTCGACCGGCTGCGGCGACTCATCCGCGACGTGCCCGACTTTCCGAAGCCCGGCATCGTCTTCAAGGACATCACGCCGCTGCTCGCCGACCCCGCGGGTCTCGCGCTCGCGGTCGAGCTCATGGCGAGTCCGTTCCGCAACGAGCGCATCGAGCTCGTGGTCGGCGCCGAGAGTCGCGGATTCATCTTCGGCACCGCGATCGCGCAGAGTCTCAACGCCGGATTCGTTCCCGTTCGGAAGCCGGGCAAGCTGCCGGCGATGCGGCACTCCGTGCGCTACGCGCTGGAGTACGGCGAGGACGTGCTCGAAATCCACGCCGACGCGATCTCGCGCGGTCAGCGAATCGTGGTGGTCGACGATCTGCTCGCCACCGGAGGCACCATGAAGGCCTGCTGCGACCTGGTGACGAAACTCGGCGCCGAGATCGTGGGCGTCACCGTGCTCATCGAACTCGCGGCGCTGCGGGGCCGCGAGCACGTGGGCATGCGCCGGCTCGAGGCGCTGCTGCGATTCTGAGACGATTGCTCGTCAATTCCCGCTCGGCGCTTCGTTCACCGGCGGCTGCGCGCCCTTCGGCGTGCCGGCCCAGAGCATCACGATCAGGAACAACGCGGCGAGCAGGATGATCGCGCCCGCGATCACGGCGATGGTCTTCTTCGAATCCACGACGAGAGGCTATCACACCGCGGCGTCGCGTCGCCTCGAGCGAACGAGGCGACCGCTCGATCGCCGTCGCTCGACCGGCGCGCCGGCGCCGATACACTTCGACCATGAGCACGATCTCCTCGCGCCCGCAGCCGTCGCCCTCGAGCGCCACCGATCCCCTCGCCCTCGTCGACGTCGACCATGTCCGCTTCTTCGTGGGCAACGCGAAGCAGGCGGCCTTCTTCTATGGGCATGCGTTCGGCTTCACGGTCGAGGAGATCAACGACCTCACCACCGGCAACCGCGCGTCCGCGCAGTACCTGCTCACCCAGGGAAACATCCGGATCGTGCTCGAGACGCCGCTCGTCGAGGATCATCCGGCCACGCAGGAGATCGCGCGCTACGGCGACGGCATCAAGGACGTGGCCTTCACCGTCTTCGACGCGGAAAAGGCCTATGAGCAGGCCATCCGCAACGGCGGCGAACGCGCCGCGGAGCCGCGCACCGCGAAGGATCATCGCGGCAGCGTGACGACGGCGTCGGTGAAGACCTTCGGGCGCGTGGTGCACTCCTTCGTGAGCCGCAGCGGCGAGTATGCGCTTCCCGAGGTCAAGCGCGGCGGCCTCTTCATGCCCGGCTTCCGGAAGTTCGGCGCCTTCGCGCTGAACGACTTCAACAAGGAGCACGCCTGCGGGCTCAAGTTCTTCGATCACTGCGTGGGCAACGTCGAACTCGGGAAGATGAACCACTGGGTGAAGTGGTACGAGAACGTGCTCGGCTTCAGCATGTTCAAGCACTTCGACGACAAGGACATCTCGACCGAGTACTCGGCGCTCATGAGCAAGGTGATGGCGTCCGGCAATCACCTGATCAAGATGCCGATCAACGAGCCCGCGCCCGGCAAGAAGAAGAGCCAGATCCAGGAGTACCTGGACTGGCACTCGAACACGCCGGGAATCCAGCACCTGGCGCTGCGCACCGACGACGAGCTCCACTCGGTGGCGGAGCTGCGGCAGCGCGGCGTCGACTTCCTGGCGATTCCCGACGCGTACTACGAGCAGGTCTGGGAGCGCGTCGATTCAAGGCTTCGCGCGCACGGCCACTCGCCGGTGAAGGAGGATCATGATCGCATCCGTCGACTCGGCATCCTGGTGGACGCCGACGAGGAGGGCTATCTGCTCCAGCTCTTCACCAAGCCGCTCCAGGATCGGCCGACGCTCTTCTTCGAGATCATCTGCCGACGCGGAAGCCAGAGCTTCGGCAAGGGCAACTTCAAGGCGCTCTTCGAATCGCTCGAGATCGAGCAGGGACGGCGCGGCAACCTGTGAGCGACTCCGCGC
>VGXK01000442.1 GCA_016873355.1 Phycisphaerae bacterium
TTCTCGCTTTCGGCCTTCTGAAGGAATGCGAACGGCGTCTTCTGCACCTGCGTCTGGATCTGCTGAATGACGCGCTCGGCCTCCTTGGGATCGAGGCTGCGACGCAGCAGCGCTCGCGCGTACTCCAGACCTCCGTCCTTGAGGTAGCCCTGCGCAAGCGTCATGGCGTAGAACTCGCGGATTACCGCGAGTCCGAGCGCTTCGGGCACGTCGCCGAGCGTGGCGAGGATTCCGGTGACCTCCTCCACCATCTCGGTCGGCAGTTCGCGCAGCAGCGTGCCCGCCGCTTCCGATTCGAGCACGAGCAGAAGCACCGCCGCCTTCGCGGTGCCGTCGAGCTCTGCGGGATCGATGGGAAGCTTCTGTCCGGGTCGCCAGGTCATGGTCATCCCGCCGCGCGCATCCAGCGGCGCAGCAGCCCCGCCGCTTCCGTCGGATTCCGCGCCACCATTTCGTTGATCTGCTTCAGCATCTGCCGCCGGCGAAGGCTCTCGTCGTCCATCTCGCGACCCTCGAGCGGCGGCGCCTCGCTCTCGGCGTCACCGACGACTTCGCTCGCGATTCCCGGCGCCACCGTGCCCACCGTGCTTCGCGCTGCGCTCGCGTTCGACGCGGGAGCCCCCGCGGCCGCGGCCGCGGTCGCCGCGGCGTCCGCCGGTCGTTCCGGCTTCGGCAGCGCGCGGATCGCGATGAAGAGGATCACGCCCGCCGCCATCGCCGCAAGCGCGAGCAATCCCGCCATCGAGCCGATCGTGGCGAGTCCGCCATTGGAGCCGAAGAGTCCCACGAACGACGCCGACTGCGCGGGCGGCGCGGGCTCGTCGGTCGGAACCGAATCGGCGTAGACGCTCACCGCCACGGTGCCGCTCTTGGCGCCGTCGAAGGTGTCGGTATCGATGAGCGGCTGCACGCTGCGGCGGATGTTCTCGATCTCCTCGAGCCGAACCGTCTCGAGCGCGGCCTCGTCGGGATCGCCCTGCGAACCGCTGCGCAATCGCCAGAGTCCCACGATGTAGCTGCGCGGAATGTTGATCGAGGCGTTGATCTTCGCCGCGTAGCCGGTGGGATCGCGGATGAGCGCCGTTTCGTTCGGAAAGCGCGGATCGAGGCGCTGCTCGCTCGTCTCGGAGGAGGTCGACTGCCCCTTGTTCGCCTGCACCACGCTCACGCCGACGTTCGGGCGCAGTCCCGCGTCGCCGGAGGGCGCCGGACCCTGCGAGTTCGACGAGGTGGCGCGCTCGGAAAGCGGACCGACGACCGGATCGCGATAGCTCTGCTCGCGGCGGCTGATGTCCTTCGTGACCACCTGCGCATGCACCGCCACCATCACGCCGCTGATGAACGAGAGATGCTGCTCGATGCGGCGCTGCACCACGCTCTCGAGCCGCGTCTGCTGCTCCAGGTTCGTGTTCGCGGCGAAGTCCTCGTTGCGTCGGGCGCGGCGGCGCTTGTTCGCGTTCGCGTCGGTGACGGTGACGTTCTCCACCTTGAGCCCGGGATGCGCACCCGCCACGAGTCCCGCCACTGCGTCGACGAGGTCCTGGCTCATCTCGTCGCGCGCCATGACCACCGTGACCGACGCCGTCGGCGGCGTGTGCTGCGCGCCCAGGCCCGTCGTGCGCTGCGGATCGGCGATCACCACCTTCGCGCTCTGCACGCCCCGGTACTGCGAGACCATGCGTTCGAGCGCGCCCATCGTGGCGGCGAGCCGCAGGAAGCGCGACTGCTCCTGGCTGTGGAACGGGCTTTCCTGCTCGATGAGCGTGTTGAAGTCGATGAGCTTGCTGCCGCCGACTCCGTTCTCGGAGAGACTCGCCAGCACCGCGGCGCGGCGCTCCGGCGGCACGAAGATGCGGCCGTCGCGCTCCTCGTGCGCCACGCCGTTCTGCTCGAGCCACGCTTTCGCCGGCTGGATCGCCTCGGCGCTGATCGCCAGCGGAACGCGCTCCGGCACCGAGGTCGAGGTGATCGACACCAGAAAGAGCGCCATGGCCAGGATGATCGCGATCGATCCGATGAGCAGCCGCCCGGTCGGCGAGACCTGGGCGAGCCGTCGGACCATCGCGTCGTATGCCAGCCTGATGCGCTCCATGCGGCGGGCCTCCATGCCGACCGTCGGAAGAACACGAACCGCCGCGCGTCATCCATGACGCGCGAATGCGTGGCGGTCAGATTCGGATCTGCTTGACCTCCTCGTAGGCCTCCATCATCCGGTTGCGCACCGCAAGCAGCATGCGGAACGCGGTGTCGGCCTTCTGCGTGGCGATCATCACGCCTTCGACGTCGCTGCGCACGCCGGTGGCGAGATCCTGCGCCGCGACGTCGGCATCGCCCTGCAATCGATCAGCTTCGTCGATCTGGCGCGAGATCTCCGA
>VGXK01000443.1 GCA_016873355.1 Phycisphaerae bacterium
TAGCCCGGCGTTCGCGCCGACCGCCCCCGCCGCACTCGCTTCGAGACCGCCCTCGATCGGCTTGCGTCCCAGGTCGGCGCCTCGCGCTGGACCCTCGAGGACCGCTAGAGCGGTTCCTCCTCATTCGTAGCGATCTGGCGGGCTGCGACTTCGTGTGGCTTCGTCGGGCTCCATCGGCGGATCCTTTAGAGCGGTTCCTCCTCATTCGGAGCGATCTGGCGGGCTGCGACTTCGTGTGGCATCGTCGGGCTCCATCGGCGGATCCTCAAGATCCGCCTGCTTCGCCCTCCTTGCCACACTCGTCTCGCCAACGCCAGCTCGCTCCGCCTGAGTCGTCACCGCTCGAGCCTCGTCGCTCACGGTCGCCGAGCGAACTGTTCGCGCGCCCACGACCAGGCGGCGACGGTGCGCGGGAATCCCACCGTGTTCATTCCGAGAAGAATCGCCTGCTCGATCTCGAGCTCGGTCGCGCCGTGCTCGAGCGCACGCCGAACATGGCTGCGAAGCGCCGACTCGAGGCCGGCGCCGATCGAGATGCCGATCTTGACGAGCGAGAGCGTGCGCGCGTCGAGCGGACCCGCCCGCTCAACCGCCCTGGCCACGCGCTCGTGGCAGGCGCCGAGTTCGGGATGGCGGGCGAGGAACTCGCGAAAGGTTCCGGGAAGTCGCGGCGACGCGGGCGCCGAGCGGGGGCGCTTCGTGCCGGGTGCGGAGGTGCGGCGTCGGATCGGCATCGGGGCTCCTTCGTCAGATCGAGTTCGGCTCGGATCGAAGCGATTCGAGATCGGCGAGCGAGTTGAGATTGCTCGCAGCCTGGGCGCGGATCGGCGCCTGCACGACCTCGTCGCCGAGCAGCAGTTCGTGCAGCGGGGGAAGGCGCGACGACGCGCCGGGGGCGCCCGGGTCGCGAGCGGTCGACTCCCGCGTCCGGGAGATTCCTGCGCACCGCGCGTCGAGCCATGCGGGGAAGTGCGGCCGATAGAGGGCGATGCACGGTTCCAATCGATCGCCTCGCGCGACGACCGCGACGGCGCCTTGGGCGCGAGCGGCCGCCTCGCGAAGTGCGAGCACGGCGTGGCGATCGATGAGCGGAAGGTCTCCGGCAAGCACGAGCACGGCGCCCTTCGCCGCACGCAGGGCGGCGCGGATTCCGCGAATCGGACCGTGGAGGCCGTCGTCGAGCGCATCGCCGTCCGGCACGACCCGCGCGAATCTCGCCGCGACCGCGGGATCGCACGCCCCGACCGCCCACGGCTCGACGCCGAACTCCGCCCGAAGCACGAGCCGCGGCTGATCGACGAGCCACTCGCCGCCGGCGCTTCCGCTCCACGGCTCGCGCAGCTTGTCGCGACCGAAGCGGCGGCTTCGTCCGCCCACGAGCACGACGGGCTGGATCGCTTCCTTCGACATCGTTCGAGCGCTTGCGGGCGTCGGGGAACGCATCGTACGCACGGGAACTCGGTCCGCGCGGGACGGCGTCCGCGTGCGCGCGGGCGCATCGACTCGCCGACGGTCGCGCATCGTGCCGAGGAGTACGCTGCGATCGTGAAGCGGATCCCTCTTCCGCGAAGCGCCGGAGGCTGGCGCTCGATCTGGTACACGCTCTCGACCGCGCGCCGCGTGGGAGGCATCCGGCGCATGTGGGCCGCGCTGCGGCGACGCAACGCGTGCAAGACCTGCGCGCTCGGCATGGGCGGTCAGCTGGGCGGCATGCGCAACGAGGCGGGTCGCTTCCCGGAGGTCTGCAAGAAGTCGGTGCAGGCGATGGCGGCGGACATGCAGGGACGCCTGCGCGAGGGCTTCTTCGACGAGTGCGCGCACGAGCGCCTCATGCGGCTCACGCCGCGCGAACTCGAGTCGGCGGGCAGGATCACCGAGCCGCACTTCTCCGGCGCCGGCGACGATCGCTACCGCGCGATCCCGTGGGACGAGGCGCTCGATCGAATCGCGGCGCGGATGAAGGCGACCTCGCCCGAGCGATCGTTCTTCTACTTCAGCGGCCGATCGTCGAACGAAGCGGCGTTCCTGCTCCAGGTCATGGCGCGGATCTACGGAACGAACCACGTGAACAACTGCTCGTTCTTCTGCCACCAGGCGTCCGGCGTGGCGCTCACGAGCGTGCTCGGCGGCGGAACCGGCACCGTGACGCTCGACGACCTCGACGGCTGCGACTTCGCGATGGTGATCGGCGCGAATCCCGCATCGAATCATCCGCGCCTGATGCGCACGCTCGTCGAGATCCGGCGCCGCGGCGGGCGCGTGGTGGTGGTGAATCCGCTGCGCGAGGTGGGCCTCGTTCACTTCCGCGTGCCGTCGGATGCGCGAAGCCTGCTCTTCGGATCGCCGATCGCCAGCGACTACGCGCAGCCGC
>VGXK01000444.1 GCA_016873355.1 Phycisphaerae bacterium
AGTCCTTGGCCATCGCGGCCGGAGCGTACCAGCGGCGCGAGATCGACCGATCTCAACATGACGAGGCGAGAAGGCGCGGTGGCGCCTGCAGCCGAAGAGGCGTTCGCGGGCGCAGAGGCGTTCGCGGGCGCAGAGGCGTTCGCGAGCGCGTCCGCGTTCGCGGGCGCCGCGCGAGGCTGTTCGACGCGAACGATCGCGTGCGCTGCGCCCGGCGGAAGCGGCCTCGGCAGCGTCACGCGGAAGCGACCGTCGACGATCGGAACCTCGGCGCGCCAGAGCGTCCACTCATTGGCGCGCGGCCAGGTGAGGCGGGCACGCTCGTCGAGATCCTCGGCGTCCGGCGGCGCGGGCTCGACGCCCGCACGCACCGGTCGCCGCTTCTCCACGATCGAGATCTCGGCGATGCTGGCGTTCGTCCCCGCGTTCGTCCCCGCGTTCGTCCCGGCAATCGTTCCGACGATCTCCCCCGACTCGAGCAACTCGATCGATGCGTCGTCGCTGCGCGCGGGATGGTGGAGCAGCGTCGTCGGGTCGCCGAGCAGGTTGTAGAGCAGTGCGTGCTGGCGCCGCATCTGGCGCAACGAGAGCGGCCACTTCTGCTGCGACGCGATCGGCGCGGCGAGCAGGTCGAGCGAATCGCGCTCGATCGACGCGAGCGCGCGCGTGACCGCGAGATCCCACGCCCCGACCGTCGACGGGCGATCGGTGAGCAGCCGACGAACGCCCTCGCGTTCGACGATCGCGTTCGCGTAGGGATGCGTCGGTCGACTTCCGGCGAAGACGGCGATCGGTCCCGTTCGGTGACGCAGCAGCGCCTCGGCGAAGCACTCGCGATCGGCGAGGTCGAACCAGCCGGTGTTGCAGCAGACGAGCAGCGCGATGCCCCCGGGTCGGGCGTCGAAGGCGTTCGCGGCCTCCGCAGCGGCGGCGCCGGCATCCGCTTCCGGCGCCGGCGCGAGCGCCGTGTTGTCGAGCATGCGCAGCGCGCGATCGCGCCAATGAAGTCGATCAAGCCCCTCGGCGTGGCCGTGCCCGATGTAATTGAAGAGCATGGCGCCCGAGAGCGCCTGCTCGCGCACGGTGTCGGTGAGCCGCGACGGCGGCGGACAGAACGGACTCGTCGCCTTCGCGTAGCTCACGCGAAGCGGAATCTCCGGCGGCACCGCGTCGAGAAAGAGCGACGAGGTGAGCACTTCGAGCAGCGCGTCGTAGGGGCCGAAACGACCTTCCCCTCCCACGACTTCCACGCACCAATGCGGCGTGGTGCGGGATTCGGCGGCTCGGATCTTCTCGAGCAGCGCGCCGGCGGCGTCGACGCCCGTCACCGGAACGCGGCCGAGCATGACATCGGGAAGCCCGTCGTCGTCGAGGTCCTGGTAGGGGCCGTCGCTCGCGAAGGTCGGATCGCGCCGATCCTGGAGCCGCCGATCGGGCTGATCGAAGCGGAACGTCGGAATCCCTTCGGTGCCCGCCTTGGCCGGAACATCGCCGAGCAGCAGCACCGCGGCGCCGTCGAGCGCCGGAATCGGCGACGAGAGAGCCGGCGACCGCGCGGCGAGCACGCGCTCGCGAAGCGTTCGCCGCAGCGACTCGGCGTCGCCGCCGGACCACGGGATCCGCGACACGCTCCAGCCCTGCGTCGATCGATGCTCGCTCCATTGCGTCGCCGCGCGCTCGAGCGACGGCGGGTGGACGATGAACAGATGTTTCGGCGGTTCGGCGCACGCAAGCGCCGCCATGAGCAGCAGCGAGAACACGGCACGAGTCTACGGCGGCGCCTCGGCGCGGATTCGCGCGGACGGCGAGGTCTCCGCGCCACCGCGCGCCCGCCCAGTAGCATGCGCCGCCGGCGACCGCGATGTCCGACACCTTCCTCACCGGCGACACGCACTTCGGCCACGCCGACGCGATCTCGCTCTTCTCGAGGCCGTTCGAGTCGATCGACGCGATGGACTCGACCATGATCGATCGCATCAACGAGCGCGTCGGTCGCAAGGACATGCTCATCCACATCGGGGACTTCTGCGGGCCCGCGAATTGGTCCGATCGCGCGGTGCGGCGCCGCGCGGAGGAGATTCGCGACGCCATCCGGTGCCGCTCGATCGTTCTCATCCGCGGCAATCACGATCCGCGGGATCGCGGCAGCTTCGATCGTCTCTTCGACGAAGCGCACGACCTGCTCGAGTACCGCCTGAAGGGCGGCGAGCGGGAGCGCCTGGTGCTCACGCACTACCCGCTTCGCATCTGGCGCGGCATCTGGACGGGCGCCATGCACGGCTACGGCCACGCGCACGGCACGATGCCGGAGCTCGGGAGAAGCCTCGACGTGGGCGTCGACAACTGGGACTTCCGGCCGATCGAAGTGGAGTGG
>VGXK01000445.1 GCA_016873355.1 Phycisphaerae bacterium
GCCGCTCAGCGCGAAGGCGCCGCAGCCGACCGCCGTGGCCAGGTAGACGATCGTGGAGCCGCCGAGCATCGAGATGAGCAGGCTCGCGATCAGCGGGCCGACGACGGCCGCGAAGTGGAAGATGCCGCTCGACCAGGTCACCGCGTTCTCGAACCGCGAGCGCGGCACGAGCAGCGGCAGCAGCGACGAGCGGCTCGGGCCGGCGAACGCGCGGATGACGCCGGTGAGCACGAGCAGCGCCAGCAGCATCCATGGCGGCGCGTCGAGAAACGAGACGAGCGCGAAGACGAGCGCCGCGATCGCGAAGAGCGCCTGCGTCACGATGAGCATCGAGCGGCGGTCGACGACGTCGGCGCGATGACCCGCCGGAAGCGCCAGCAGCATCACCGGGATGGCGCGGGCGAGCCCCGAGTATCCCAGCCAGAGCGCGTCGTGCGTGCGCTCCCAGAGATCCCACTGCACCGCCGTGGCGAGCATCTGGAGCCCGGTGCTCCCGCAGAGGAAGCCGAGCGCGTAGGCGCGGTAGTTGGCGCTTCGAAAGGCGCGGAGGGGATCTGCCTTGAGGCGGGCCATCAGCTTCCCAGAGCCCACGCGTACGGTGGCACGCGGCGCGGTGCCGCCCCGAGTTCCCGCGCGGCGCGCCACGGAAGGCGCGGATCGCGCAGCGCGCCGCGGGCGACGGCGATGAGATCGGCGGCGCCGTCCGCGAGCACGCGCTCGGCGAGCGCGGGCTGCTCGAGTTCGCCGACGGCGGTGACCACGGCGCGGCACTCGGAGGCGTTGCGGTCGGCACGCGGCATGGCGCGGGCCGAGGTCCCGGCGTCGCGGATCGAGTCGCGAATCGAGTCGCGGATCGCCTTCGCGTGCGGCGCAAGCCACGCGGGCGAGGAGCGAGGCGCCACCGGCGCGTTTCCGGCGGTCGAAACGCTCAGGTTGTCGACGCCGCGCTCGACGAGCTCCGCGGCGAAGCGGCACGCGTCGGAGATCGACCAGCCGTCGTCGCTCCAGTCGGAGCCGCCGAAGCGCACGCCGAGCGGACGATCCTGCGGCCAGGCCTCGCGAACGCGCTCGACCACTTCGAGCGGAAAGCGCATGCGGGATTCGAGGTCGCCGCCGTAGCGATCCTGCCGTTGATTCGAGAGCGGCGAAAGGAAGCTCGAGAGCAGGTAGCCGTGCGCGGCGTGCACTTCGCAGTAGTCGAAGCCCAGGCGAGCCGCCCGCTCGGCGGCGCGGACGAACGCGGCGGCGATCCCGGGAAGTTCGTCGATCGAGAGTTCGCGCGGCGTCGGGTGCGCGGGACGAGCCGGGGCGGCGCTCGATGCCGAACCGGCGCCGGCGCTCGCGGCGCTGGCGCCTACGGCGCTCACGGCGCTCGCGGCCGCGCCGCCGTTCGTGCTCGCGCCGAACGCGATCGGCGACGGTCCGACCGGCTGCCAGCCTCCGTCGCTCTCGGCGACGACGCCGCGCGGCCCGCCGAGAAACGGCCGATGCATGCTCGCCTTGCGCCCCGCGTGCGCCAGTTGAATGCCGATCGGCGTGTCGGGCGCGACCGCCCGGACCTGCCGCAGCACCTGCGCGAGCGCGCGCTCGTGCTCGTCGCTCCAGAGACCAAGGCAGTGCGGCGTGATGCGACCTTCGCGCAGGACGGCGGTCGCTTCCATGGTGACGAGACCGAAACCGCCGCACGCGAGCGTCCCGATGTGAATCGAATGCCACGGCTGCGCGATGCCGTCGTCGGCCATGTACTGGCACATCGGCGCCACCACGAGTCGCGCCGGCAGCGTGACGGAACGCAATTGAATCGGCGCGAGCAGGAGTGGTGCGCCGGCGGGCTCGTTCATGCGGACACCCTACCGGCGTGGTAGCCTTTCGTTCATGAGCCAGTACCAGTCAGGTGGTTCCCCCGGCATGGTTCCCGAAGAGAGCAAGCGAATCGTCTGCGGCGTGGTGGCGATCCTGCTCGGCTCGCTCGGCATTCACAAGTTCATTCTCGGCATGACCACGCCAGGTCTGATCATGCTGCTCGTCAGCGTGCTCTCGCTTGGCTGCCTGGCGCCGATCATGAGCGTGATCGGAATCATCGAGGGGATCATCTACCTCTCGAAGTCGGACGCGGAGTTCGTGCAGGTCTACCAGGTCGGCAAGAAGCCCTGGTTCTGAAGTCCGGGTTCGCGTGTTCGAATCGTGCCATGTCACGTGCAGGGCGAGGCGCCCTCGCGGGATCGCTGCGCGACGATGCCATGCGATGCGACATCGATGCGTCTTCGACACGGCCGCCGTGCTTGTCCGCTTCGATCGCCCCGGGTAGAGTGGCTCCTCGTTTCGTTCGGGCGTTTAGCTCAGCTGGCTAGAGCGTGCGGATCACACCCA
>VGXK01000446.1 GCA_016873355.1 Phycisphaerae bacterium
GCCCTTCCCTGGCGCCCAGCTGCAATTCACGATTCCCGAGAAGGTGGCCGCGTGATCCGCATTGATATCGGGTCCGTGCTGCGGCACTCTGCGAACCTCCCGTACGCCGACCTCGTGACGCGCTCGACCGGCGCGGCCGTGCGCCGCTGCATCGAAGCCGAACTCGCGACGCTCGCGGACGACGACATTGCGACGCTGGATTTCACGCACATCGGGATGATGGACTATTCCTGCGCGGACGAGGTGGTGGCGAAGCTGCTGCTGGACCTGGCCCGCCGCGGCGCACGCCCGGGCGGCCTGGTCTTCCACGGCATCACCGACGCGCACCTGGAAGCCATCGAAGACGTGCTCGTGCACCACGGCCTGGCGCTCGTCGTGCACTTCGCCGACGGCGCGGCCCGGCTGGTCGGCGCCGTGAGCGCCGATGAACGCCGGATCTGGGAACTCGTACACGCGCGAGGCGCGAGCCAGGTCGAGGACCTCGCGGTCGCGGCGGATCGTGCGGCAGAGGAAATGCTCGCGGTGCTCGATGCCCTCATTGAGCGGCGCCTGTTGCGCCGCGACGGACCCTCCTTCGCACCGATCGGCGTCGTGTCGTGACGTTCGACGCCTACAACCCGCCGCTACACGTCGTCCAGTTCATCGGCTCACGGCGGGGCGACGCGGAACGTGGGCCGGAAGTGCGCATCCAGCAGTCCGAAGCACAGCTGCGGGCCATCAACGACGGCGACCTCGTGTGGCTGTACGGTCCACGGCGCCACGACCTCGTGTCGGTTCGCGTTGACGACGGCGTGCCGCGAGGCGGGGCGGTGGTCCGGGACGTCGCGGGCATCGCGGTGACCGAGTTCGTCCGGCTGCTGCGCGTTGATGCGAAGGATCGCAGCCCGCTGACGAACCCTCCTCCGCTGGGATATCGGGAGCGCAAATGAGCAAGAAACGCATCGGCATCTCGACCATCGCCATCCACGGCGGTGACGGCGCCCACCACGCCGGCGACCCGGTCGCGCCCGCGCTGGTCCAGTCCGTCAACTTCGTGCAGGAGATCGGGACGGACGCCGGCCTGCTCTACACGCGCTACGGCAACACGCCGAACCTCGAACGGGTGCAGAAGCGCCTCGCCATGCTCGAAGGCGCCGAAGCCGCGCTGGTCCTGGCGAGCGGCATGGGCGCGACCGCGTGTGCCATGCTCGCCCTGCTGCGCCCGGGCGATCACTTGCTCGCGAGCAATTCGATCTACGGCGGGACCTTCCGCCTCCTCACGGAGGAGTTCACGCGCCACGGCATCGATGTCACGCTCGTGGACCCGTTCGAGCCCCGGGTGTGGCGGAAGCGCATGCGCAAGGAGACACGAGCGCTGTTTGTCGAGACGCCGGTGAATCCGACCTGCCGCGTCGTGGACCTCAAGCCGATTTCCTACCTCACGAAGGAAGTCGGCCTGGCCCTCGTCGTGGATTCGACCTTCGCGAGCCCGGTGAACCTCCGGCCGCTGGAACACGGAGCCGACGTGGTCATCCACTCCGGCACCAAGTACCTCAACGGGCACCACGACGCGATGTGCGGCGTGGTAGCCGGCACCGAGCCCTTCATCGCCGAAGTGCTCCAGAAGATGGTCGTGTGGGGGCAGGCGCCCGATCCCTTCGCCGCCTGGCTGCTCGAACGCGGCCTCAAGACACTCGAAGTCCGCGTGCAGCGCCAGAACGAGAACGCGCTGCGGATCGCGCACTGGTGCGCCGAACGGAAGGACATCAAGAAGGTGCACTATCCGGGCCTCGCCGAGCATCCGGACCACAGCGTGGCCAAGGCCATGTTGGACGGATACGGCGGCATGCTGGCGATCGAGGTGGCTGGTGGCGCAAAGGGCGCCGAGCGCTTCCTGCGGCGACTCAAGCTGATTCGCCATGCCGCCAGCCTCGGCGGCGTGGATTCGTTGGTGAGCGAACCGCGCTTCAGCTCGCACGCGCGGCTCTCCAGCGACGAACGCTCGGCCCTCGGCATCCCGGACGGGTTCCTGCGGCTGTCGATCGGCATCGAGTCCGCCGACGACCTTATCGCCGATATCGAGCAGGCACTGAAGTAGTCGCTCGGTCGCACGCCGCGGTGGGGCGTGTGACGACTATCCGGCCGGAGCGTTTACATTCCGGAATGATTCGATTCACCCGGGTCAGGAAGGAGTATGCGCGAACAGGCGTCGCGCTCGCCGATGTGTCGTTCTCGGTCGCCAAGGGTGAGTTTGCGTTCCTCACCGGGCCAAGCGGGGCCGGCAAGAGCACCATCCTCAAGCTCATCTTCGCCGAGGAGTTTCCGACGAGCGGCGAGGTCAAGGTCGGCAACATCAGCTCGGCGACGCTGAAGGGCGGCAAGGTTGC
>VGXK01000447.1 GCA_016873355.1 Phycisphaerae bacterium
CCCCCCTTCCTGTTCCCTCTTCGCCGCAGGTCGCCTATCATGAGGTCTTCTTAAGGGAACCTCTGCCCCGTTTGCGTCCGTCTGTTGGCTCAAGGGGAGTTCCGCCCCCGCTCTTCAGCCAGCCGGGCGCGGCCCGCTTCTTCAATCATATTCCGAGAACCTTCGCATGACCCTCTCCCGTCTCGTCTCCGCGGCAGCCGCCGCCCTCGCGCTCGCCTCCGTCTCCTCGGCGCAGATCGTGTTCACCAACGCGACGACGCAGTTCCCGGCGAGCAACTTGGGCTACACAGAGAACGTCGACTTCGGCGATGTCGACGGCGACGGCGACTTCGACGCGATCCTCGCGGAGGGCGGCGACCTCGGCAACGACCAGAACAACATCTGGATCAACCGCGGCGGCGAGGTCGGCGGCACGATCGGCTTCTTCGTGGATCGCACGAGCACGCAGTTCCCCGCGGTGCTCGACCAGAGCCGCGACATCGAGTTCGCCGACATCGACCTCGACGGCGACCTCGACATCTACGTGTCGAACACCTCGCAGCTCTCCAACCAGTCCAACCGTTGGTGGGTGAACATGGGCGGCGCGCAGGGTGGCACGCAGGGCTTCTATCAGGACCAGAGCGCGGCGCGCTGGTCGGGCCTCGGCGTGGCGGGCCAGTCGTCGATCGCGGCGAGCCAAGTCCTGCCCTCGACGGGCTTCATCGACTTTTCCTGCGACTGCGACTTCGGCGATCTCGACAACGACGGCGACCTCGACCTCGTCCACAGCTCCTACGGCGGCGCCTTCGGCGGCAACGTGCCGACGCGCCTGTTCCTGAACAACGGCTCGGGCGTGTTCGCCGAGTTCAACCCGTCGGGCTACCAACTCACGGGCCAGACCATCGCGACCGGCAATCCCGGCATTTGGTGCCAAGGCAACCAGGCTTCGAACACGACGAACTCCACCGGCACGAACTGCGATGTGGCGAGCTCGGCCCTCGACATCGATGTGGGCGACATCGACGGCGACTACGACCTCGACATCCTGCACGGCGCGCGTCAGGAAGCGCCGCGCATGTTCCGCAATCTGCTCTCGGGCACCACGCTCGCGTTCCGCGACGTGACCGGCGCGACATTCCCCGCTGGCTATTCGTCGGGCAACGGCCATTACGAGCAGGAGATGGCCGACTGCGACAACGACGGCGACATCGACATCTATGGCCTCAACTGGCAGGCCGCCTTTGGGTTCGACGACATCACGCTGCGCAATGATGGCGCTGGCACCTACTCGAACACCCAAGTACTCTCGGGCTCGGGCGCTGACGACAACGAGGGCGACTTCCTCGACTACGACAACGACGGCGACCTCGACCTCTATGTCGCCAACTTCTCGGGCCAGGACAAGCTCTACCGCAACAACTGGACGGGCACCGGCAACTTCAGCCACACGGATGTCACCGCGTCCGCGATGCCGAGCGCTGGCAACACGGCGCTCGACGCCGACTGCGCCGACCTGGATCAGGACGGCGACACGGACGTGATGGTTTCGAATGACGCCGATGAGCCGGAGTACTACTTCAAGAACCTGCTCAACACGGTCGACACGCGCATCCCGCGCATCCCGAACCTCGAGCAGGCTCCGGGCCGCACCGCTGGCGCGGCTCCGACCGTGGTGCGCGCGCAGGTCTACGACAACGCATCCTACTATGTGACATGGTACTACCCCGTCACTCTCGAGTACCGCGTCGCCCCGGCCCCCGCCTTCACCAGCGTCACGATGCAAGCGAGCCAGGGCCAGATTTGGCGCGGGCTCCTCCCGGGCAGCCTAGTGGGCTTGGTCGAGTACCGCGTCAAGGCCGTCGACCGCATGGGCAACATCGGCTACTCGGCGACCAAGAGCTTCACGGCAACTTGCCCCGCGGTCGCGACATACTGCACCGCCGGCACGACCACCAACGGCTGCAACGCCACGCTCTCCTCGAGCGGTACGCCGAGCGTCAGCGCGGTGTCCGGCTTCACGCTCAGCGTGGCGAATGTCGAGGGCCAGAAGCAGGGCCTGATCTTCTACGGCATCACCGGCCGCAACGCCGCATCGTGGGCGACGGGTTCCTCGAGCTTCCTGTGCGTCAAGGCGCCGACCCAGCGCATGAACACGCTCAACTCGGGCGGCGCGAACAACACCTGCACTGGCAGCTTTGCGATCGACTGGCGCGACTGGATGGCCGCCCGCCCGACCGCTCTCGGCCAGCCACTCTCCTCGGGTCAGGTCTTCAATGGGCAGTGCTGGTTCCGCGATCCGTCCGCTCCCGGCACGACGAACCTGTCGCAGGGACTGGAGTGGACGCTGTGCCCGTGAGCGGCCGCTGAGCGACGGACGGATCGCTTC
>VGXK01000448.1 GCA_016873355.1 Phycisphaerae bacterium
CTCAGCTATCTCGGGCCCGCGACCGCGATTGCGCTCACGGGATCGTTCGTGGTGGAGAAGGTCTTCGCCGTTCCGGGAATCGGCCGCCACTTCGTGGACGGCGTGCTCGCCAAGGACATCACGCTCGTCATGGGCGTCGTGCTCGTGTACAGCACGTTTCTCGTGATCTTCAATCTCGCGGTCGACGTGCTCTACGCATGGGTGGACCCGCGCATCGAGCTGAAGTGAGCGACGGGCGGACCCGCGCATCGAGCTGAAGTGAGGTAGCCTCCGCGCCGATGCGTGACGGGACACGGAGGTCGTTCGCGCGTGCGCGGAGCATCCGCGGCGTCGTCCCGACGGCGGCGCCGATCGGCGCGCTGACCGCGCTCGTCTCCCTCTCCGGCTGCCACTCGATGGCGTCGCCGGACATGCTCACCATCTCGCCGCAGCAATACCCAGCCGCCTTCGCCGCGTGCCTCGATCAGGCCCGCGACGCAGGCATGCCGGCCGTGCTCGCCGATCGCTCGATCGGCATCATCGAAACGAAGCCTCGACACATCGGCTCGCTCGTCGAACCGTGGCGACTCGACTCCGACGGCATCGGCCAGATGGCCGAGGCCACCGTGCAGTACGAACGCCGTCGCGTGCGCTTCGAGTTCGTGCCCGTGGGATTCACGCTGCCGGCGCCTTCGGGAGATGAGCCGCTCACCGGTCCGCTGCTTCCGGGCTCGATCGCCGACGAGCGCCGCTTCGATCTCGAGCATCCGACGACCGATCTCGAGCTCCGCGCCTGGGTCTTCATCGAGCGCGGATTCACGCCGGGACTTCAGCCGGGAACGTGGTCGCTTTCGCTCACCACCACCTGGACCGACATGTTGCGGGGCAACCAGGCCCGCGATCCGCGCGACACGACCACTCGCTCGCAGACCACCTGGACTCCGATCGAACGCGATCTGGCGATGGAGCGGACGCTTCTCCTGCGCGTGGAGCGGCAGCTGGCGGCGGCACACGAAGCGACCCCCGGAACCGCGGCATCCGCGTCCCCCGCCGAATCACCGCCGGCGACTCCGTGATACGCGCCTTATCGGCCGAAAAACGGCGTTTTGCCTGGGCCGCCTCGATTGCCACCATTGCGGTACTCCTACTCTCTCCCGCACTTGAATCGGCCGAATGAGCCGGGGAGAGTGCGGCTCCTCACGCGTCACCCGCGTAGGGGCTCAAGGCGTCGCTGGTCCTGTCCGCAAAACGAGAACCGCCGAGAAAGCATGATCTGTCGCCGCACCCTTCGTCGCTTCGCGCATCGCCGACCGCTCGCATGGCTGGCGAGCGCCGCACTCGTTGCGATCACGCCGCTGGCGCTCGGACTTCAGAACGGCGGGCAGAATCAGATCCAGACGACGAGCGAGGACTTCTTCCTTCCGGGATCGCAGCCGAACACGAACCCCTTCCAGTTCATCCGCATCTATGGCGCATTCGAGTGCTGGTACTGCCACGCCAACTTCGACGAGCAGACGGCGCCCTTCGACAGCTGGGTCGTCTCGACGATGGGACAGGCGGCCCGTGATCCGATCTGGCACGCGGCGCTGGCGATCGCGAATCAGGACGCCGCCGGCGCCGGCCAGTTCTGCATCCGCTGCCACGCTCCCGGCGCCTGGCTTGCCGGTCACGGCACCGACGGAACGACGAATCAGTTCACGCCCGAAGACTTCGACGGCGTGAACTGCCACTTCTGCCACCGAATGGTGAATCCCGTGCTCGGTCCCGACAGCGCCATCGGCTACCCGGCGAATCCGGATCCCTCGCCCGATCCCGAGGTGGTCGATCCGCTGGCGAAGCAGGGGCTTCTCCCCTTCAGTCCCGGCAACGCGCAGTTCGTCGTCGATCCGCGCGACGTGCGCCGCGGTCCCTACGCCGACGTCCCCGACAACATGCACGGAATCAGCGAGTGGGGCGAAGACGTGGACCTGGTCACTTCGCCGTTCCACCTGAAGAGCGAATTCTGCGGCACCTGCCACGACGTGAGCAATCCCGTCTTCACGCTCACCATGAACGGCACCTATTCGCTCAATCGATTGAACGAACCGCATCCCACGCTCGACTCGGCGCACATGTTCCCCGAGCAGCGCACCTACAGCGAGTGGGCCAACAGCGAATTCGCCACCCTGGGCGTCTTCTTCCCCGACGGTCGATTCGGCGGCAACAACACGGGACCGATGAGGTCATGCCAGGACTGCCACATGCCCGACCAGACCGGCGGCGGCTGTGCGTTCTGGGAGTCCCCGCCGTTCTTCGCGCGCCAGGACATCGGCCAGCATGGCTTCGCCGGCGCAAATCACTGGATGGTCGAGGCGGTGGCGGCGCAACTCGGTCAGGACGCCGAGT
>VGXK01000449.1 GCA_016873355.1 Phycisphaerae bacterium
TGCTTTGCTATCTCTGGGATTCGCGCGATCGGCTGCTCATGCTGCATCGTCGCAAGCTGCCGAACATCGACATGTACTCGCCGATCGGCGGCAAGCTCGAGGTGAGCGCCGGCGAGAGTCCGCGCGAGTGCGCGCTGCGCGAGATCCGCGAGGAGGCGGGGCTTTCGCTGCCGGAGAGCGGCGTGCGCCTCTTCGGCATCGTGAGCGAGCGCGCCTACGAAGCGCAGGGGCACTGGCTGATCTTCCTCTACGAGGTGACGAGTCCCGTGCCCGACGGCGCCGTGCCCGAAGGCGACTTCGACGAGGGGCGTCTCGAGTGGGTGCCGATCGACGAGGTGGAGCGCAGGAACATTCCCGAGACCGATCGCCGCGTGATGTGGCCCGGCGCGCGCTCGCATCGCGGCGGCTTCTTCATGGTCGAGATCGATTGCACGAAATCGCCGTTCACGCACCGGATCGTGGAGAGCTGGGCCGCGTCTCAGCGCGCGGGCGGCGGCCCCGGGGGAGCGGGCGGCGGCCCCGCGAGCGCGGCTTCGAGCGTTGCGTCCCGGCCGGCCAGGTAGTTGTCGAAGGTCTCGTCGACGCGCACATCCGGAGCCACGGGCCCGGGCGCGTCGCCGTCGAGCTTGAAGAGCCTGGTCGAGTGGTGGACCTTGAGGCCGCTCTTCGGGAGGTCGAAGCTGCGCACCTCGCCGAAGTGGTTCTTGGCGCCGCCGGTCGGTTCGCCGTAGAGCACGGCGCGGGCGTCGCGCTTCAACTGCCACGCGTTCATCATGGCCGACGAGAACGTGTGCCGGTCGATGAGCACGGCGAGCCATCCTCGCTCGCGCTTCGCCGAACGCTCGGCGAGCTTCGGAATCCACTCGGAGAGAATCGCGGAATTGCCGCCGCCGTTGGAGCGCAGGTCGATCACCACGCGCGGCGGAGTCTCGCGATCGATGCGCTCGAGCAGCGTCTTCATGAGCTCGCCGATCGGCGCCTGCGGGTCGATCGCGCATTTGCGATACGCGAGGTAGAGGCCGCGACCGCCGTCGATCTCGGCGAGCAAGGCGCCGCGCTTGGCGTCGCGCATGCGAAGCATGTCGCCGCCGGGCGGCAGCGTGGCCCACGCCACCTGCGAGCTGTTGCGGAGCGCGTCGAGCGAGAGGCCTCGGCGCTCGCCGTCGCGGCACGCGACGACGAAGAGCGCGGTGCGAGGCCCCGCGAGCTGCAATCCGTGCAGCACCTCGGGCGCCACGATCAGGTGACGAGCCTTCGCCAGCAGCGTCGTCTCCGTCTCGATCGCCTCGACTCGAGCCAGGCGACGCATCGCTTCGTCGATCGGCGTCTCGCCGATCGCGATGACTTCGCCGCCGAGCGCGTCGCGGCTCGACTCGGGCGCCACGAGCACGCGCGGGCCGTCGGCAAAGAACCCGATCTGAAGCGGATATCGCCCGAGCGGCTTGCCGAGCGAGGTGTGCCCGTCGCCGAGCGACGCGACGAGCGAACTGAGCTCGATGAGAAACTCGTCGTCGTTCATTGCCGCCAGGCGCTCGTCGAGCGACGTCGCGTCGGCGAGGAAGTGCTCGCGCGTTCGCTTCGCGAAGGCGTTCGGGTGCTTCTCGGGAAGGGTCTTCACCAGGAACGAAAGGTCCTCGCGTCGCGCCGCGACCGTGTCGGGCGTCGGCGGGGCGATCGTCGCGCCGTCGAGCGACGCGGCGAGCACGAGCGAAACGAGCGAGGTCATCATGGCGAGCGACGAGGCTACTCGGCGGACGGGAATGGATCGCTCGGCGCGCTGCGCGTCGAGCGCTTCGCCGCAAGCCGCTCCGCGCGCTCCGCGATGCGGATCCAGTGCCGCGCGATCAGGAAGAGGGTCGGCGGCACCACGATTCCCAGCATGCCCACGAGCGGCGGAATCCGATCCCACGGGCCGTTGCCGGGACGCAGCACGGCGAGCGAGGGATCGTTCGGGTCGTAGTGCACCGTCACGGTGGCGCCGGGCGCCAGGTCGCCGAGCTCCTCGATCGCGGCGGCGCGACCGCCGGCGCGGGTCTTGAAGTCCACGCGCTGCGATTCGTGGCGCTCGCCGTTCACTTCGTACGCGTAGCGCACGAGCGGGATCGATTCCGTCGCGGACGAGCTGCCGCCTCGACCCGTTCCGCTTCGCCGTCGAGATTCCACGACCCTTGCGTCGAGCACTTCGCCGGCGACGGTGGGCCACGACACGCTCGCACGACCGCGCCACGCCTCCAGACATCCCATCGCCACGAAGAAGACGCCGACCGACATGATGATCGCGCTCGCGAGCCCGAAGATCACGAAGAAGAGCGCGAAGCGGCGCATCGCGGCCGATCAGGCGAAGCCGGCGTGGCGGCGGCACTC
>VGXK01000450.1 GCA_016873355.1 Phycisphaerae bacterium
TCTTCACGGCGGGGGCGGCTCGAAGGTGGCGTCGGGAATCTCCTCCCAGGTCACCTCGTCGGTCGTCGACGTGAACTCCTGCATCATCACGCGCGTGAGCAGCTTCGATGGAATGCGAGTCGAGCCGAAGGTGCCGTACTCGACCACCTGCATCTCGACCGGCATGGGCCCCATCTGCGTGTCGGCGATCATTCGCATGCCTCGAAGGAATCCCTCGCTCGCATCGAGATAGCAGGTGAGATCTCCGCCGACCGTCTCCTTGAGCTCGACGACCCAGCACTCCTTGTCGGCGAACGTGGCCTTGCCGAGCGTCTTGGCGCTGCGGGCCTGGTCGAGGTAGCCGAACGGTCCCTCGTACAGCGCGTCGCGCTTGAAGGACTCCAACTCCTGGCCCTCGAGCAGGCGGGGACCGCTCATCGCGTCGATCGCCCAGGCGTTCGTGCCGTCGAAGCACTGCTCCATCGTGCCGAAGTCTCCCATCGTCGTCTTGACGAGCATTCGATTCGGCGCCTTGGCGAACGTCTCGATCGAACCCTTCATGCCGACCGCGGGCACGAGGATCGTTCCTTTCGTGCGCCGCGAGCCGCCGCCGCGCATCGAGTCCTTGCCGCCGCAGGCGTCGATGAACTTGTCCCAGAGCACTCGCGGCTCGGGTGCGCCGGGGACTTCCGTCACCACGGGCGCGCCGCCGGTGGCGGGAAGCGCCGGCGGCGGCTTCGGCGCGACGATCGGCAGCTTCTTCGAGCCGTCCGGAGGCGGCGGCGAGTCGGACTTCGTCTGACCGTGCGCGACCGCGGTCGTGGCGATGGCGGCGAGCATCGCCGCGAGGGCGCGCCGGGCGCCGCGGGCGCGATGCGGGTGGACGACGGACGGAGAGAAGATCGATGTTCGGCTCACGGTTCGGCCTCGAAGGTGGTGGCGAGTTCGGGAATCCGCGGAGCGTTTCCGCGGCCGGTCATGGTACCGGCGGCCCGGAGTCGCGGATCCAGCGAGCCGCATCCATCAGCACCGGATCATTCTCGGCCGCAAGGGCCGCGCGGGTGAGCGTGCGCGGCTGGTCGGGGATCACGCCCCGGCCCTCGAGCCGCGTTCCGCTCGGAACGTGGTAATCCGCGAACGCGTGCAGGAGCACGTCGCCGTTGGGAAGACGCAGCATCGCCGCCGGAAGCACCGCGCCCGCGCTCGTCTCGCCGAAGACGCGGGCGCGGCCGACATCCTGGATCCCGCCGGCGAAGACCTCGGACGTGCTCGCCGAGAGCGGATCGACGAGGATCGCAAGCGGCGCCGAGATCGGATCGACCGCGCGTCCGTCGCGCGTGACGCGGCGCGGATTGAGCCGGAACTCGATCGTGGTGTCGCGCGTGCTCATCGAGCCGAGGCTGATCGGATCGTTCACGAAGTGCCCGCCCACGCCCATCACCATGCCTCCGAAGCCTCCGGGATTGCCGCGAAGGTCGATCACGATTCCGTCGGCGTCGCGAAGCTCGTCGACGGCGCGATCGATCGGCTCCGCGGCGCTCGGCATCCAGGTGGTGAAGCGGATCACGCCGATGCGCCGCCCGCGTGCGTCGATCGACTCGAGCTCCGACGGCGAGAGCCATCGATGCTCCACGCGAACCGGCAGCAGCGGAAGCGTTCCCACCTTGACGAGCGACTCGCGCGTCGGGGCACGGCGGATTCGAAGTCGCTGCTCCTGCTCGTCGAGATCGCGGAAGACGAGCGTGTGGCGCCGGCGGCGCGTACCGCGATCGAGCTCGCGCACGTACGCCTCGGCGGCGTAGCGGGCGAGCGGTCCGGCCGCCTCGCGAAGTTCGGCGACCGACGCGAGCGGGTCGCCGCCGTCGATCGACTCGAGCACCCAGCCGGGCCTCACGCCCGCCTTCGCCGCCGGCGAGTCGGGCTCGACCGAGACCACCGTGGCCTTGTGCTCGACGATGCGAAGGTCGAGACCGAACGTGGCCCACTCGTTCTCGTCGTCGGTGGCGTCCGCCTCGTCGGGATCCTGGTCGTGATGGGCGTGGTCGTGGGACTCGTGCGGATCGTCGTGCGCGTGATCGTCCGATGGTTCGTCGTCGGATTCGTCCGCGCCGCCGGACGGCGGCGGCTCCTGATCCGCGATCTCGCCTGGAATGACCGCGAAATGGGATCGTCCGAGCCGCGACACCATGTCGTAGAGCACCGCGCGGAGCTCTCGATTCGAGGTGGCGCTCATGGCCTTCGGCCTCAGCTCGTCGCGCACCGCGTCCCAATCGACGCCGCCGTGCTCGGGGTCGAAGTCGGTCTCGTCGATGCGCAGCCAAACCGTGTCGAAGGTGGAGAGCGCGAGGTCCTGCGAGATCTCGGGAGCTTTCGAAACG
>VGXK01000451.1 GCA_016873355.1 Phycisphaerae bacterium
TCGGCCCGAAGACTGCGTTGTACTCCACGATGGTCACCACCGGATCCACCGAGTCGATCGCCTTCCAGATCCAGTAGTCGTTGCCGTCCACGTCGATGTGCAGCAGACCGAGCTCGCGCGGAACGGACGCGTCGCGCAGCAGACCGTTGATGTTCTCCGCATCGACGAACGCGGCCTTCGCCTGGAGATCGTGCCTCCAGAAGTACTCCGACGAGCGGATGCGCTCCACCTGCGCCGGATCGCCGTCCATCACGAGTCCCGACCAGCCGTCGTTCATCATCAGGAATCGCGTGGTCGACTCGCGGTAGTCCTGCACGCCGAACTCCACGAAGGTGCGCGAATCGATGCCGAGTCGATGCACGAGCCATTGGACGATGCCGTCGTCGCCGAACTGCGAGAAGACCTTGAACTCCACGTCGCGAAGCGAGCGGATCGCTTCGCGCGAGCGCACCGACTCCGCAAGCACGCGACCGAGCAGCAGTTGCGTCGCCTCGTTCGAGATCGGGGCCTGGCGCATGGCGCGGAACGACTCGCCGAGTTGTCGAACGAAGCGCGGCATCGATGGGCGGATGTTCGCCGTTCCGCGCGAAGGCTGCAATCGGGGAGCGCGGGTCGTGCCGATATACTCGTCGCCGACCGGCGCCGGTGCTCGGCCGCATCCACGCCAACGAATGGAATCCACCCTCACGGTCCCGGCAGGCGAAGCGCATTCGGTGGCGCTTTCCACGGGGGACTCGGCGCGCCTGCACCAGTGGAAAGGCCGGATTCTCCGCGGCATTCCCGCCGATCACGCCGACCACTATCGACGACTCTTCGACGACGGTCTCGTCGCGGCGCTGGTGGAGCGCGGCTTGCTGGTGCGCTCCTGGATCGCGCCGATTCGCCTCGACGGCTTCGAACTCGTGGTGGAACACGAGCGCATCGAATGCGCCACCTATCCGCGCGAGTGGACCTTCGGCATGCTGCGCGACGCGGCCCTGCTGGTGCTCCAGATCAACGACGTGGCGTCCGGCTTCGGGTACCAGACCAAGGACTGCCACGGCTACAACATCCTCTTTTCGCGCGGGGCGCCGGTGTACGTGGATCTCGGCAGCTTCACGCCGGCGCCGCGCGGCAATCGAACCCTGCGCTCGTACGAAGAGTTCCTGCGCAGCTACGAGTACCCGCTGCGGCTCTGGACATCGTGCGGAAGCGAACTGGGGCGACGAAGCGTTCCGCGCGTGGGATCGCTGATTCCCGCGTCCACGTACGCGAAGATCCGCTGGCCCGTGCTTCGGATGTTCGGCGACGCCACGCTTTCCAGGTGGATCGGACGCGTTCATTCCGCGCGCACGCTGTCGCTTCGCGATGAGGCGGAACTCGGTCGGCGCTTCACGGGGTGGCGTGGACGCGCCGTGAGATGGCTGCGCGAGAGCGATCTCGTCTCGGCGCCGGCGCGAATCGAGTCGATTCGGCGCCGCGTGCAGGAACTGCGTCCGCCCAACGAGCGCTCCGCGTGGTCGGATTACCACGACACGGTCGACGCACAGGCGCTCACGCCTCGCTTCCGGCACGCGCTCGATCGAATCAGGTCGCTCGGCGCCACCTCCGTGCTCGAGATCGCAGGCAACCAGGGCGTGCTGTCGCGCGCCCTCGCGTCGTCCGGGCGCATTCGCGTGCTCTGCACCGACGCCGATGCGGCGGCGCTCGATCAGGGCCGCCGCGCCGCGCAACGCGTCGATTCGAACCTCGACTGGGCGATCCTGGATCCCTTCCGCCAGGAGACGAGCCCGCGCGAAGCGCCGCCGACGGAGCGCTTTCGGTCCGATGCGGTGGTGGCGTTGGCGCTCACGCATCATCTGCTGCTGACCCAGGGCCTGGATCTGCGCGAGGTGCTCTCGGTGCTCGGCTCGTTCGCCGATCGCTTCGTGCTGATCGAGTTCATGCCGCGCGGATTGTGGGACGGCTCGGCCGAACCGAGCGTGCCGGACTGGTACACGGAGGCGTGGTTCCGCGCCGAGTTCGAGCGCTGCTTCGAGTTGCTCGAATGCACGCCGCTGGAGCCGAATCGAACGCTCTTCGTCGGTCGCGTACGGAGCGCGGCGCCGTGATTCGTTCGTTCCACGCATGCCCCCGTCTCGGAGCGCCCCGCGCATGCGCCACATGCTGAAGGAACTCCTGCCGCCCGCCGTGGCGCGACTCGTTCGACGAGCTCGCGGCGTGGTGCCGATGCGATACGCGGGACCGTTTGCCGATTGGGCGAGCGCGGACGCGCACGCGTCGGGCTACGCGGCGCCCGAGATCCTGGAGCGAGTGCGAGCCGCCGCACTCGCCGTTCGCCGAGGCGACGCCGCGTCCGAGCGGGACGCGGTGGCA
>VGXK01000452.1 GCA_016873355.1 Phycisphaerae bacterium
ACGACGGTTCCCCGCTCTTCGATCGCGCGACCTGCTGGAGCGTGCTCGTCTTCTTCGTGCTCGCCATGCAGTGCCTTCCCACGATGGCGCTCGTGCGCCGCGAGATCGGCAGCACCCTGTGGATGCTGGCGCAGTTCGCATGGATGAGCGGGATCGCGTGGGTGGCCGCGTTCGTCGTCTACCATCTCGTGCCATGGTCGAGCGGATGACCGACACGATGGCCATCGCGGGCGTGACGGCGACGACGACGATCGCCGAGCTTCCCTGGAGCGACTGGCAGTTCTGGCTGGTGAGCGCGCTGGCGGCGATTGCGCTCGCGGCGATCGTTCGGCCGCTGCTTCCGTCGCGCGCGAAGAAGGCGGCGTGCCCCGGCTGCGGCCCTTCGCCGGCGGCGCCCAGGACCAGCCTCACCGTCGACGGGCGTCGTGTGCGATGATCCGCGTTCCATGAACGAGCGGCGGAGCGGCGAGAGATGAGCGACCTTCGCATCGGCGTCGTGATTCCGGCGGCGGGCGACAGTCGGCGCTTCGGCGGCGACAAGATCGGCCAGGACCTCGGCGGCCGCGCCATGCTGCTGCGGACCGTCGAGCTCTTCACGAAACGAGACGAGGTTCGGGCGATCGTGGTGGCGGCGCCCCCCGATCGCATCGACGACTTCCGAAGCCGGCACGGCGCGCAGCTCTCCTTCCACGGCGTGCAGATCGTCGAGGGAGGGCGGATCGAACGCTGGGAGACCGTTCGGAACGCCCTCGCCGCGGTGCCGGAGGAGTGCACGCACATCGCCGTGCACGACGCGGCGCGGCCGGCGGCGAGCGACGACCTGCTCTCACGGCTCTTCGAAGCGGCCAAGGTGCTCGACGCGGTGATTCCGGGAGTCGCGGTGTCGAGCACGCTCAAGCGCGTGAGCGACGAAGCCGTCGAAGCGGAGGAGCACGACGACGTGGCCGACGCCATTCTCGGCGACATCGCCGAGACCACGCGGGCGCGCGGGCGCCGCGTCACGGAGACGGTGCCGCGCCAGGGCGTGGTCGCGGTGCAGACGCCGCAGGTCTTTCGCGCGGAGCTGCTGCGGCGCGCCTACGCGCAGGGCGATCTCTCCGGCGCCACCGACGACGCGCAGCTCGTCGAGCGATTGGGCGAGCCCGTCTTCGTGATCGAGGGCGAGGCGCGGAACATCAAGGTGACCACGCCGTCGGATCTCTCGCTCGTCCGCGCCATTCTCGGCGTGCGCGAACCCGAGGGGCGCCCCACGCACAAGCGGTTCTGAGCGCGATCAGGGCGACGCGGGCGCGTCGCCGTCCTCGCCGCTGCGAACGGCCTCCCGCGGCAGCGACCACGCGGCCGCGGGTCTTCGCCACGGCGCCAGCAGCGCCATGGTGGCCATGGTGCTCCCGTACGCGGCGCTGCGCGGGAAGACGCGATCGTTCCAGGTGCCGTCGTCGTCTCGAACCTGCGCCAGAAGCTCGGCGAACTTGGCGCGAAGAGCGGGCCGATCCGCCTCCGGCAGCAGCTCGATCGCCTCCGCCGCGTGCAGGAACGCGAAGAAGAAGTAGTACGGCGCCACGCCGTACGGCGCCACGTGCGTGCCCGTCTTCTGCCGGCGCTTCTCGAGCTCCTGCCAATGCTCGAAGAACAGGTCGACGGCGGCGCGAACGCGTTCCGCATCGCCCCGTCCGGTGCGCATCAGCACCGCTTCCGCGCAGACCATGCGGCCGATCGCTCCCGGAATCGAACGATCGCTCTCGCGCGAGGCGTTGATCGTGGAGTAGATGACGTTGCCGCCGTCCGAGCGGCAGCGCTCGAGCGCGTCGAGTCCGCGCCGCACGATCGCTTCGTCGACGGAGAGTCCCTGCCGATGCGCTTCGAGCAGCGTGGCGATGCAGGGTCCGGTCATGAACGGCGCCGCGGGCGCCGGCGTCTCGGCGCCGGGACGACGCGCGTAGTTCCAGCCGCCCACCTCGGGAATCTCGATGCGCTCGAGCGCCCTGAGATGCCACGCAAGCGCCCGGTCGACGCGCTCCTCCATGCCCGGCGGCACCGCGTTCGCGGCGCGGAGCGCCAGCAGGAAACGCGCGCCGTAGCAGTAGCCCCAGCCGCGCACGTCGTAACCGCCCTTGTAGTCGTCGACGCTCATCGCCGGGTCGTCGATCGAATCGCAGACGAACGACGCGGCGCGCCGGATCGACTCGAGCACGGCGGCGCTGCGAGCCGGCGCGGGAAGTTCCAGCAGCACTTCCCCGCAGATGCCGGTGCCTCCGACTCGATAGCCGGCGGGAATGCTTCCGCGCTCGCGATAGACGCCCTCGTAGGGCCACTCGGCGTTCGACGGACCCTCCTGACGCTCGAGCAGGA
>VGXK01000453.1 GCA_016873355.1 Phycisphaerae bacterium
GATCATGCGGCGCCTCGTCAATCGCCGTGCACGGCGCGAAGCCGCGGGCTCAGCCGCAGCAGCAGATGCACGCGCTCGAATTCGTTCAGCCACTCCGCGATCGTCGCGTCGATCTCGTCGCGCGGAATGGGTGCGCCGGGCACGGGGCAGCTCGGTCCGAGCTGGCGCGCCGCGATCGCTCGATAGCGAGTGAGCGTTCGATCGCCGAGCAGCGACACGAACTCGAGATCCTCGGACAGGAAGATCACGGTCGGCACTCGATGCCCGCCGCAGATCCGCACCATGTCCGACAGGTGCGGATGCTCGTCGCGGTCGACCCAGCGAAGGTCGATCGCGTCGGAGTTCGCGGCCGCGATCGCCGCGAGCATCGGCCCTTGCGCGGAACAGTCGCCGCACCAGATGCCGCTCACCGCGAGCACGCACATGCGCCGCGTGAACGACGACACGAGCGCGCGCTGCTCCGCCGTGAGCGAAATCTGCGACTCCATTCGGCGCCAGGGCGCCGCCTTCGCCGGATCGCTCTCCAGGTATCGCTCGTACGGCACGGCGCGTTCGAAACTTTCGGCGAGGACGGCGCGCTTCATGGCCGCACTGTAGTCGGGAGCGCGGCGAATCGCAGTAGCATGCGTGTCATGCAACGGAACCGGGTTCGATCGGCGGCGGCCGCGGCATTCGTCGGCGTGCTCGCCTCGGCCGCGCTCGCGTCGAATCCGCCGCAGGCGGCGACCGCCGTGGCGCCGACGAATGCGGCGATCGAGTCGCGGCGCTTCGTGCTCGACAACGGTCTGCGCGCGGTGCTGGCGCCGTCGGCCGAGGCGTCGAGCGTCGCCATCGTGCTCGTGCTCGGAATCGGCGAAGCGCACGACCCGCCGGGCGCCAGCGGCACGGCGCAACTGCTCCAGCAGCTCCTTCTCACGAGCGCCGCCGGAAGCGTTCCGGTTCGAAGCGCGTCCGATCTCGGCCGCCGATACCCGCTCGGGTGGAACGGCCAGGCGTTCGCCGACCACAGCGCCATCGGCATGATCGTGTCGCGCGACCGCGTCGACGCCGAACTCGCGGAGCTCGCCGCGCGGCTCTCGTCGCTTCAGGTGGAGGCGGCGGACCTGGAGCGGGAGCGCGCTCGCGCAATCGAGCGGACGACGTCGATGCGCGACACGCAGCCCGGGTACGCGGCCCTGCACGCGGCACGGATTCCCGTCGCCGCGCTGCGGGACGGCGCGATCGCGGGCGGCGTGCCGCAGCAGCTTGCGGCGATCTCGCTCGACTCGGTCCGGGATCGGCTGCGGAGGCTTCTTCGACCGAGGAACGCGCTGATCGCGATCGCGGGCAACTTCGACGCCGACGCGGTCGAGTCGCGAGTTCGAGCCGTCTTCGCGCCGATCGAGGCGGGAGAGGCCGTGCCTCCGGCGATCTCGCGCCCGGCGCTCTCCGCCTCGGTTCCGGTGCTGCGCCGCACGATCGGGATCCCGGTCGATCCGGCGTCCGCGGGTGCCGACGGACGAACGGATTCGAGCGCGGGCTCGCGCTCGGGCACGGACGCGGGCGCGAACGCGAACGCCGGCGCGAGCGTCGCGGGATTCCGAGGCCACGCGGCGATCGGAGTGCGCCCGCCCGCGCTCGACGACGCCGACTCGGCGGCATTCGTCGTTCTCGTGCATCGGCTGCAGCGGCTCGAGCAGCAGGAGGGCTGGTTCGCGCAGGCGCAGGCGCCCTCCTTCCTCTCGCTCGTGCTCGACCCGCTCACGCCCTTCGTCTTCGTGCGCCCGTGCGGCGACGATGCGGACGCGACGCTCGCCGCGATGGAGGATCGGCTCGCGGCGGCGGCCGAGATGACGCCGGAGGAGTTCGAATCGCTTCGAGCCGAGTTGCTCGAGCGCGAGGCATGGATGACGGGCGAGGCGCCCATCTCGGCGGAGCTCGTTCGCTCGAATCCCTACGGGGCCGGCTACGCGCTGGCGCGGCAGTGGCAGGCGGGCGTCGATCCCGCGAAGCGCGACGCGGCGATGAAGGCGCTCGACCTCGGTTCGCTCGACTCCGCGCGGCGCCGCATCTTCGATCCTTCGAAGTACGCGCGGGTGATCGTGACTCCGGTTCCGGCGCCGGTCGCGCCGCCGAGCGACACGCCGTAGCGAACCCTCGGGCTCAGCGCTTCGCCTGTTCGAGCAGGCGCCGCAGGGCGTCGAAGGCCTCGATCGGCGTGAGCCGATCGAGATCAACGGCGCGGAGCGCCTCGAGCGCCGGATGCGGCAGGTACTCGGTGAAGAGCGAGAGCTGCGCGGGCGCCGCGCCGGGCGGCGGCGCCGGCGCGGCGTGCTGCACGGAGAGACTCTCGAGAATCTGC
>VGXK01000454.1 GCA_016873355.1 Phycisphaerae bacterium
GAGCACGCGGCGCGACGCCGACCGATCCCGCGATGGTCCAGTTGAACGGCCGCGCCGAGGGCGAACGGCTCCAGCTCGAGACGCCCGAGCTCGATCGCGTGAAGCTCGAGGTGGCGAAGTGGAACGCGGAAGCGCTCTCGCTCGACTCAACCAAGTCCGCGGCGTCGATCGACACGCTCGCCGTGACCGGCGCGAAGTCGTCGCTCGCTCGCGCGCTCCTTCCTCGCGGCGCCGCGGCCGGCGCGGCGACGGAGGGCGTCCCGCCGGCAGCGCAGGAATCCGCGCCCGCGTCGGGTCCGTTCGAACGCCATCGCCTGATCGATCTGAAGCTGGCGCACCTGCGCCTGGACGACGCGACGCTTGATGTCACGGATCTCTCCACCGAACCGCCCACGCGCCATTCGATCACCAGGGTGAAGGCGGAGATCGACAACCTCTCCACGCGCGAGCCGGCGCCGACGAGCATGACCGCGGAGGGCATCGTGAACGACTCCGCACGCTTCGAGGCGCGCGGCTCGCTCGACCCGTTCGACCTCGAGCGCGAGACGACGATCGATTTCACGCTCACCTCGCTGGCGCTCAAGCCGTACGACCCGTACGCCGGCCGCTTCGTCGGCTACGAGATCGAGTCCGGTCGACTGACGCTCAAGCTTCCCGTCGCGATTCACCAGTCGAAGCTCGATGGCACGCTCGACGCGACGCTCGATCGCTTCTATCTCGGGCGCGAGGTGCCGAGCGAGGAGGCGCTGGATCTTCCGATCAAGCTCGGCCTCGATCTACTGCGCGATTCGAAGGAGCGCATCGCGGTGAACATCCCGTTTTCGGGCGACCTGCGTGACCCGCAGTTCGAACTCGGCGGCGGCGTCTGGCAGGCGATCGTGAATCTGCTGCTGAAGGCAACCACCGCGCCGTTCACGCTGCTGGGATCGCTCGTCGGCGCCGGCGATCGTGATCTTTCGCAGGTCGTCTTCGAACCGGGCTCCGCGGAGCTATCGCCGGAGGCCGCCGCCGATCTCGATCTGCTCGCGAAGGCCCTGGCCGAGCGTCCCGCAATCGGCGTGCGCGCGATGGGCATGGTGATCGAGTCGATCGATCTCGAAGGGCTCCGCGTCACGGCGCTTCGAGAGCGAATCACCGCGGAAGCGAGGCTGAAGCCCGGCGAGAAGCTCTCGCCGCAGGACTACGAGCGCGCGGTCTCGCGCGCGTTCCGGGATCTGCCGCGCGCGCAGCGCGAGCCGGTGGAGCGCGAAGCGTCGGGAGGATCGCCGAAACTCGCGGCCATGGAGCGAGCGGTCGCCGCTTCGATCGAGGTCGATCCCGCCGCCGTCGCCGCGCTTGCTCAGGCTCGCGCCGATGCGGTGGTCAAGGCGCTCGTGCAGACAGGACTCGCCGCCGAGCGCATCGGCGCCGAATCCGGCGGCGAAGTCGCCGAAGGTCCGCCCCGCGTCTCTTTCGAGCTGCGCTGACGCCGACACATCGACGAACCGCGCTGCGACTCGGCGCAATCCGTCGTCGCTCAGCTCCACGCGCCGAGCAGCACGCCGAGATCGTCGCCGTCCACGGCGCCGTCGCCGTTGAGATCAGCACTGCAGCACGTTTCGGCGCAGTCTCCCCACGCGCCGAGCAGCGCTCCAAGATCATCGCCGGCAACAACTCCGTCGCCATTGAGATCGGCGCTCGGGGCTCCCGTGAAGACCACGCTCACCGACGACGGGCCGTACGCCACCTCGAACGGCTCGCAGTGATCGATCGATTCGATCGTGGTGAACGTGCCGCTCACGCTCGACGCCGTCAACACCGCGAAGCTCTCTCCCGGCGAAGGCACGAATCCCTTCACGATGCGAACCCGCAGCGTTCCGTCGATGATCGCCGCCCCGGTCACCGCCACGCGATCGCCGGGATTGACGCTCGAGTCGGCCGGTGCGCCGAGATCGATGTCGAGCACGCCGGCCGGGCCCTGCACGAATTCGCCGATCGTGATCGAGAGCGTGCCGACGGTGCCGATTCCGCCCGCGCTGCCGGGGGCCACCACGCCGCCGAGATTCTCCGTGCGCTTGGCGACCGCGCCGATGCCCGCGAGCACGCCGCCGTTCACGCGCACGGGCGGCTGTGCCGTGGAAAGCTGGATGGTGCCGTCGATCGAAGCGATGCCCGACTGCTGCGTGAAGGTGCCCGCGCTCAAGATGACCTTGCGAGGCGCCCCGAGCTCGAAGTCGCCATGATTCACGAGCGAGCCGACCCAGGTGGCGGTCCGGCTGGTCGGTGCTGGCGCCAGTCGCAGGATGCCGCTCGACGCGTTCTCGATGACCTGGCCGTTCGTGGTGAACACG
>VGXK01000455.1 GCA_016873355.1 Phycisphaerae bacterium
AACGGGCGCCGGCCGACGGGGACGCGGCGCACGACGAGTTCGGCGTCCGGCCGCGCCGCCCGGCGTCGCGGCGGCTGCGCGTCGCCGCCTACGACTTCGGCGTGAAGTGGAACATCCTGCGGCGGCTCGACGCCTACGGCTGCGATGTGACGGTGTTTCCGGCGGCGACGCCCGCGGCCGAGCTCCTGGCGATCGACCCCGACGGCATCTTCCTCAGCAACGGGCCCGGCGACCCGGCGGTGCTGCACTACGCGATCGACAACGTGCGGCAGCTCGTGCAGGCGGAGCGGCCGTTGTTCGGCATCTGCCTCGGCCACCAGATCCTGGGCCTGGCGGTCGGCGGCAGCACCTTCAAGCTGAAGTTCGGGCACCGCGGCGCGAACCACCCGGTGAAGGAGCTCGAGTCGGGTGCGGTCGAGATCACCTCGCAGAACCACGGCTTCGCCGTCGACCCCGATACGCTCCCCGGCGACGTCCGCGTCACGCACCTGAACCTGTACGACGGCACGGTTGAAGGCTTCCGTCACACGTCGAAGCCGATTTTCTCGGTGCAGTATCATCCCGAGGCATCGCCGGGGCCGCACGACGCCGACTACCTGTTCCAGCAGTTCCTGGAGGCGATGGAGAAGCGGTAAATGGGGTCGGAGGTCATTTTTCGAGGGCACTGCCGTGGCGGGCATCGCGAAGTGTCCTCGACGAATGACCTCCGACCCCTTTGTTCACGATGCCCAAGCGCGCTGATCTGAAACGAGTCCTCGTCATCGGGTCCGGGCCGATCGTGATCGGCCAGGCCTGCGAGTTCGACTACTCCGGCACCCAGGCGTGCAAGGCGCTCCGGTCCGAGGGGCTCGAGGTCGTCCTCGTCAACAGCAATCCCGCCACGATCATGACCGACCCGGAGATGGCGGAGCGCACCTACGTGGAGCCGCTCACCCCGGAGCTGGTCGAAGCGGTGATCGACAAGGAGCGCCCCGACTGCCTGCTGCCGACCGTCGGCGGTCAGACCGCGCTCAACCTCTCGGTCGCGCTGGCCGAGCGCGGCGTTCTGGCCAGGTACGGCGTGCAGCTGATCGGCGCGTCGATCGAGGCGATCAAGGTGGCCGAGGACCGGCTCCTCTTCCGCAACGCGATGCGCGAGATCGGGCTCGAGGTGCCGAAGAGCGGCATCGCCCGGTCGCTCGACGAGGCGCTCGCGCTCGTCGACGAGGTGGGCTTCCCGGCGATCGTGCGGCCGTCGTTCACGCTGGGCGGGGTCGGCGGGGGCATCGCCTACAACATCGAGGAGTTCCGCGAGGTGGCCGGCCGCGGGCTCGACCTGAGCCCGGTGCACGAGGTCCTGATCGAGGAGTCGGTCATCGGCTGGAAGGAGTTCGAGCTCGAGGTGATGCGCGACGTCGCCGACAACTTCGTCGTCATCTGCTCGATCGAGAACGTCGATCCGATGGGGGTGCACACCGGCGACAGCATCACCGTGGCGCCCGCGCTGACGCTCACCGACAAGGAGTACCAGCGGATGCGCGACATGGCGCGCCGCATCATCCGCCGCGTCGGCGTCGAGACCGGCGGGTCGAACATCCAGTTCGCGATCGACCCGGCCAACGGCCGGATCGTCGTCATCGAGATGAACCCGCGCGTGTCGCGGTCGTCGGCGCTCGCGTCCAAGGCGACCGGGTTCCCGATCGCGAAGATCGCGGCCAAGCTGGCGCTCGGCTACCACCTCGACGAGATCCCGAACGACATCACGCGCCTCACCCCCGCCTCCTTCGAGCCGACGATCGACTACATCGTCGTGAAGTTCCCGCGGTGGAACTTCGAGAAGTTCCCCCAGGCCGACCGCACGCTGACGACGCAGATGAAGTCGGTCGGGGAGGCGATGGCGATCGGCCGCACCTTCAAGGAGGCGTTCCTCAAGGCGGTGCGCTCGCTCGAGCTCGGCAAGCTGGGGAGCCTCTTTCCGGCCTCGCCGGAGGACCAGTCGGACGAGGCGGAGGACGAGACCGCACTGCGCAAGCAGCTCGTCGTGCCGAACGACCGGCGGATGTGGGGGATCTTCCGGGCGCTGCGGCGCGGGTGGGACGTCGAGACGATCCACGAGCTGACGAAGGTCGACCGGTGGTTCCTCCGGCAGTTCGCGGAGATCGAGGCGCTGCGGCAGGTGGCGGCGCTCGGCGAGTTTCGCGAGATGTCGCACGACCTGCTGCGGACGCTCAAGCGGACGGGGTTCAGCGACGCCGACATCGCCGCCGTGCACGGCGTGAGCGAGGAGCTGGTGCGCCAGCGGCGCCTCGAGCAGGGGCTCGTGCCCGCGTACAAGCGGATCGACACGTG
>VGXK01000456.1 GCA_016873355.1 Phycisphaerae bacterium
GCGCATCGGATCCGGACCGGCGTCGCGCGTTCCCGCGTCGCCCGGGCCTTCCGTCGCGGCGGGCGCGCAGCCGAACGCGAGCGCCGACGCCGCGGCGAGCAGAACCGTCGCCGCCGCGCTGCGGCGCGGGCGCACGAGTCCCGTCCCCCCGATCGCGCCGCGAGTCGAACGCACGGGCCCCTGCGCACGGTGCTTCACGCGATCGCCTCCGTCACGCGAACGATCATGCCCTCGATCGTGCGCCGATCGTCGCCGGAGTACCCGCTTCGCATGCGGCGCTCCGTGTCGACGGCGTTGCGAAGCAGGACCGCGGCGCGGCGGCTGCCGAGCCGCCTCGCAGCGCGCACGATCTCCCCCTGCTGCGGACCCCAGAGTCGAAGCGCGCGACCGATCTCGCCGTCGCTCGAACCCTGCTCGTGCAGGCGCGACGCGTCGTGCAGCTTGCGAAGCAGATCGGTGAGGCTCCAGACGATCATCACTTCGGGAGCGCGGCTCACGCGGAGCAGTTCGTCGAGCCGCTCGAGCGCGCGTCGCGAAGGACCCGAGAGGATCGCCTCCTGGATCGCCCACGCCTGCTCCTCGCGCGACAGTCCCACGAAGTCGGCCACGAGCGCCCGCGAAATCACCGCGGGCTTGGCTCCCGCCGCCACCGCGAGCTTCTCGAGCTCCGTGTCGAGCCGCGCCAGGTCGGTGCCGATCTTCTCGACGAGCAGCGCCGCGACGGACGCGTCGATCTCGGCGTCGTGCGCGGACCGGGCTCGCTTGCGGCACCACTCGATCGTCTCCGCCTCGCCCGGCGCCTCGCACTTCAGCACCGCCCCGACGCGATCGACGAGCTTGTCGAAGTTGCCCGGCCGCCAGGTGCCCGCCGCCCGCATGAGCAGCGTCGATTCCTGCATCGGTCGCTCGGCGTATCGCTCCATGGCGCGGCGTCGATCCTCCACCGCCATGAATGCCTCGGCGGCGTCGAGGACCACGAGCTTGTGTCGGCTCATGAGGCCGTAGGTCTGCAACTCATCGAGCACGGCGGCAAGGGAGACGGAGGCGCCGTCGAAGTCGAAGCGGTCGACCTCGCCGTGCTTCGTCCGCAGCGCGTCGACGAGTTGCCGCGTGTGGGCCTGCCGGAGGAACGCGTCGCGCCCGTGCAGCACCACGATGCGCATCGACGCATCGAGTCCGCGCCCCCTTCCCGACGACGGCGTGTCGGCGTCCGGTCCGCGGCTGCCCTTCGTCCCTGATGGGGCCCTGGCCATGCGCGGATTCTACTTGGCGCTCGACCGATACACTTCCGCGCGTGCCGGAGCTGCAACTCGACGGGATCGTGGGCCCGACGCACAACTACGCGGGCCTCAGCCTCGGCAACGTCGCGAGCAACGCAAACCAGGGATCGACCAGCCGTCCCCGCAGCGCCGCGCTGCAGGGTCTGACGAAGATGGAGGCGATCGCGTCGCTCGGCATTCCGCAGGGATTCCTTCCGCCGCAGGAGCGCCCGCATCTTCCGACGCTTCGTGCGCTCGGCTACTCGGGTCGCGACGAGCAGGTGCTCGAGCGCGTGGCGCGCGAGGAGCCGACGCTGCTCGCCGCGGTGTCGAGCGCCAGTTCCATGTGGGCCGCGAACGCGGCGACGGTCACGCCGTCGGTCGATGCGCGCGACGGCCGCGTGCACTTCACGCCCGCGAATCTGCGATCGATGTTCCACCGCAGCCTCGAGCCGGCCACGACGGCCGCGGCGCTTGCCGCGGCGTTTCCCGATCGCGACCGCGTCGTCGTCCACGATCCGCTGCCTTCGACCGGGCCCTACGGCGACGAAGGCGCCGCGAACCACACGCGGCTCGTCCGCGGCGCCGACGCGCCCCCCCAGCCGGCGGCGGGACCTCGCGGAGCGTCGGCCGGCGCGCGCGACGCCGCCTCGCTGCCGGGCGTGCACTTCTTCGTCTTCGGCGCCGCGATCGACGCCTCGGCGCCCGCACCGTCCCGCTACCCGGCCCGCCAGGACGAGCGGGCCTCTCGCGCGATCGCGCGGCGGCACGCGATCGATCCCGCGAGCGCCCTCTTCGCGCGACAGCGCCCCGAGTCGATCGATCGCGGCGTCTTCCACAACGACGTGATCTGCGTCGGCAACGAATCGCTGCTGCTCGTGCACGAGCACGCGTTCGTCGATCAGTCGTCCGTGCTCGAGCGCCTCGCGTCGCTCGTCGACGATGGCGGACGCACGGCGGGTTCGAGCGAGCGGCGCCCGCGCGGCGGCTCGCTTCGCATCGAGATCATCCGCGCCGACGAGATCTCCGTCGACGATGCCGTGCGAACCTACCTCTTCAACAGCCAG
>VGXK01000457.1 GCA_016873355.1 Phycisphaerae bacterium
GGCGTTGGCGAGACGAGTGTGGCAAGGAGGGCGAAGCAGGCGGATCTTGAGGATCCGCCGATGGAGCCCGACGATGCCACACGAAGTCGCAGCCCGCCAGATCGCTACGAATGAGGAGGAACCGCTCGAGCGGCGGAGAGAACGGCGCCGTCAAAGCAGCGAGATCGGGTCGACGTCGACTGCGACGAGTTCGCCGGGAACGAGCCGCTTGTCCGTTCTGGCCGCGGCCAGCAGATCCTGGAGCGGTCCGGTGCTCTCGGCGAAGAGCTCGATCTCGTAGCGCCAGCGATCGGCGATCCGCTCGAGCGCACACGGCGCAGGTCCCCGGATCTCCACGCGCCGCTCCTTCGCCGGCGGCCCGAGCGATTCCGCGAGCGCCTTCGCCTCCCGAAGCGACCGCCCGCGCTCTTCGTGCCGCACGACGATGCGGACCATGCGCCGCCACGGCGGCAAGGAAAAGCGCTTGCGCGAATCGAGCTCCTCCTGCGCGAAGGAGTCGAAGTCGTTCTTCGCCGCGTGCCGGAGCGCGGGCGTCTCCGGCACGAACGACTGGACGATCGCGTCGCCCGCGTCGGCGCCGCGCCCGCATCGACCCGCCACCTGCGCCACGAGCTGGAAGGTGCGCTCGGCGGCGCGGAAATCCGGAAGATGAATCGCCGTGTCGGCGTTCACCACGCCCACGAGGCGCACGCCGGGGAAGTCGAGACCCTTCGCGATCATCTGCGTGCCCACGAGCAATCTCGATTCGCCGCGACCGAAGCGCGAGAGCGCCGCGTGCAGCTCGCGCGACGAGCGCATCGTGTCGCCGTCGATGCGCTCGACGATGCCCGGCTTCGAGAGCAGGGGATGCACGATCGCAAGCTCTTCCTCCACGCGCTGCGTGCCGAGGCCGAAGACGGCGACGCCCTTGCCGCACTCGGGGCACCTGGGCGGCAGGCGCTGCTCCTCCTGGCAGTGGTGGCAGCGAACCCAGCGGCGGCGCTCGCCGTCGACTCGCTCCTGATGGCAGATCATGCCCGCGTCGCAGTGGGAGCAGCGCATGATCCAGCCGCAGCGATGATCGGCGCACGCCACGTAGTTGCCGTAGCCGCGTCGATTGAGCAGCAGGAGGACCTGTCCGCCGCCCTCGATCGTGCCGTGCACCGCTCGCTCGAGCGTCGGCCCGAGCAGCCGCACGCGCCGATCGCGGAACTTCCGTCGCTCCTCGCCGAAGTCGACGATGCGCACGCGCGGCACGGTGAGTCCGGGCGCTCGCTCGGGCAGCCGATGCAGCGCGTAGTCGCCGCGCTTCGCGTGCTGCCAGCTCTCGAGACTCGGCGTGGCGCTGCCGAGCAGCACGGGACAGCCCGCGAGCTGCGCCAGGCGAATCGCGACGTCGCGTCCGTGGTAGCGGGGCTGCTGATCCTGCTTGTACGACGCATCGTGCTCCTCGTCGACGATGACGAGCCCGAGCGATCCCGGCGGAAGCGGCGCGAAGACCGCCGAGCGAGCCCCGAGCACGATCGACGCGCTGCCGTCGGCGGCCATGGCCCATTGGCGATGCCGCTGCGCATCCGTGAGTCCCGAGTGCAGCACCGCCACGCGCACGTCGGGGAATCTCGCCATGATGCGTCCGCCCGTCTGCGGCGTGAGCGAGATCTCCGGAACGAGCATGATCGCGCGAAGGCCGCGATCGATCGTTCGGCGCATGAGCCGGATGTAGACCTCGGTCTTGCCGCTGCCGGTGACGCCGTGGAGCAGGTGACGGCTGAAGCCGGCGCCGATCGTCGCGCCGATCGAGTCGACCACCTGCTGCTGCGCCCGCGTGAGCGAGGGCGGCGCGGCGGTCTCGATCCGCTCCGCCATCCACTCCGCTTCCACCTGCGAGCGGCGCTCGGCCCGGAGCAGGCCGCTCCTGATCATGGCCCGGATCGGCGCGGGAGAGGAGATTCCCGCGCGGGATGCGAGCTCGTGGATCTCGACGGGCCTCGCTTCGGGCGGAAGCGAGCCGAGTGCATCGAGCACGGAGCGGCGAGTCTTCGTCATTCGCGCGGGGCGGAGCTCGGACGGCGGCAGATCGACCAGCACGCGCGTGACGCGCCCGCGGCCGAGCTTCACCGCCGCCGGCAGCAGTCCCGCCACGGTGATGCCGAGCGGGCAGCAGTAGTACGACGCGATCCACCGCGCCAACTCGACGAGCGTGGGCGGCAGGGGAGCGGAGCGAGGATCGCGGCCCTCGATCGGCTTGATTCGTGCGGACGGAATCGGCGGCGCTTCGCCCTGCGCGAGCCGTCGAATCACCCAGCCATGGGACGGGCGATTGCCGCGCCCGAGCGGAACGATCACG
>VGXK01000458.1 GCA_016873355.1 Phycisphaerae bacterium
GAACGCGATGGGCATCGCATTCGCGCTCTACGGCGGATTCTTCGACGGCATGGAGGCGCGGATACGCCTGTTCCTGCAGTGGGTCGCGATGGCGCTCGGCGCCGCGAGCGTCTTCGGACCGGGACGACTGTTCCTCTCGAACGCGATCGCGTCGCTCCGATCGCGCGTGCCGCACATGGACCTGCCGATCACGCTCGCGCTGCTGGCCGCGATCGTCGGCGGCTTCGTCAGCACGCTGCGCGGAGGAGGCGGGGTCTACGCCGAGAGCGTGACGATGCTGGTGATGCTGCTGCTTGCGGGCCGATTCGTGCAGTTCCGAAGTCAGTCGCGGGCACGCCACGAGGTGGAACTGCTCGCGACGCTCGTGCCGGGCGTAGCGCGGCGCGTGCGGCGCGGCGACGGTGCGCGTCCTGCGCGCGGAGCGGCCGAACTTGATGCACCTGCCTGGGACGAAGTACCGGTCGAGTCGCTCGTGGCCGGCGACCTGGTGCTCGTGCCGACCGGCGACGCCGCCTGCGCCGACGGCGTGCTGCGCGGAGCGCCGAACTCGATCGACATGCAGGCGCTCACGGGAGAAAGCCGCCCCGTGGAGTTGCGAGACGGCGAGCGAGTCTGGGCCGGATGTCGCCCGCTGCGCAGCCCGATGCTGATCGAAGTCACGGCCGCGGGCGCCGCCACGCGCGCGGGGCAACTCATGGCGCTCGTCGACGCGGCGCTCGCGCGGCGCGCTCGCGTCGTCGAGTTCGCGAATCGAATCGCCGGATGGTTCCTGCTGGCCGTCGTGGCGCTCGCCGCCCTTACCGTCGCGCTCTGGTGGAGCGAGGGTCCCGCGGTCGCCATCGAGCACGCCGTGGCGCTGCTCGTGGTGACGTGTCCCTGCGCGCTCGGACTCGCCACGCCGCTCACGATGGTCGCATCGATCGCGAAGGCGGCGCGCGCGGGAATCCTGATCAAGGGCGGCGATCTCATCGAACGACTTGCCGTTCCCGGCACGATCGTGCTCGACAAGACCGGCACGCTCACCGAGGGGCGGATGCGCATGGTCGAGATCGACGGCGACGAGAGCGCCCTGGCATGGGCGGCGGCGCTCGAGCGTTCGAGCACGCATCCGATCGCCCGGGCCATCGTTCGCGCGCAGGCGGAACGGAGCGCGACGCGGAGCGCGGAACGCGGGCCGCGTGCGTCCGCGATCGATCGCCTCGAGCCGGAGCACGCCGAGGTGGCGGGCGCGGCGGTCGAGTCGATTCAGGAGCATCTCGGCCTCGGCGTTCGCGGCGATGTCGATGGAGTCGCCGTCGCCGTCGGACGACTCGAGTTCGTCGCACGCGAGGCGGCGCCGTCATGGGAGCGGCGTGCGCGCGGGCTGGCGGAGCGGGGCCTCACGCCCGCGGCGGTGTCGATCGACGGACGCGTGCGCGCGCTGCTCGGCGTGGGCGACCCGATCCGCGCCGACGCCGCGCCGACCGTTCGCGAACTCCGCCGTCGCGGCTGGCGCGTGATCCTCGCCTCGGGCGACGATGCGGCGATCGTGCGGTCGTGCGCGGAGGCGATCGGCGTGCCGCCTCACGATGCGTTCGGCGAATGCTCGCCCGAGCGCAAGGCCGAACTCGTGCGCCGCTGCGATTGGCCGCGCCCGCTGCTCATGGTGGGCGACGGCGTGAACGATGTCGTGGCGATGGCCTCCGCCGACGCGGGAATCAGCCTCGGCAGCGGCACTCGTGCATCGCTCGAGGTCGGCGACGTGTGCCTGGCTCGCGACGGCATCGGCGCCCTGCCGCCGCTGCTTCGCGGCGCGGCGCGCTCCATGCGCGTGGTGCACGCGAACTTCTCGATCGGCCTCGTCTACAACCTGGTCGGCGCGGCGCTCGCGATCGGCGGATGGATGAACCCGCTCATCGCGGCGATCCTCATGCCGCTGAGCGGGCTCATGGTCACCGCGATCGCGGTGCGCGGGCCGCGATTCTCCAACGACGCGCGGGCGCCCGCGTCGAGCGGTGGGCCGGACCCCCATCCATCGCTCGCACCGGAGGCGGTGCCATGACGCTGCTCTACATCGCCATTCCGGTGTCGCTGCTCGTTGCCGCGGGATTTCTTGCGGCGTTCATCTGGGCTGCGCGCGACGACCAGTTCCGAGATCTCGACACGCCGCCGCTCCGCATGCTGAACGACCCGCCGCCGGTGCGGCATCTCCCGTCGGAGCCGAAGACTTCTCCCGAAGACCGCTGACCTGCGAGAAGCCGCGCGCGGGACGGCGGCGCGGATTCAGCCCGCCGGTCGTCGCCGTTCCGCCGTCACGCACGCACGCTGAGCGATGGGTCGA
>VGXK01000459.1 GCA_016873355.1 Phycisphaerae bacterium
GCCGTCGAGATCAAGGGGAGAGGCGCCCCGTTCGTTGATGCCGACGACGCATAGACTCGTGGCCGCCTCGCCGTCACGAAGTCGGCGGCGGCACTCATGCGGAGTCGGCGACCTCGCCGATTGGCGCTAGCGCGAGCCCGGATAGCTCAGTTGGATAAGAGCAGCCGCCTTCTAAGCGGCAGGTCGCCGGTTCGAGTCCGGCTCCGGGCGTTCGAATTCGCGCGCGAGATCCGTCGGGTCCCGCGGCGATTCCAGGAAAAAGAGGACCAAGTGCCGTGACCGCCACACGCTGCCAATAGTGTTCGCCGCGATCGCCCGGCTGCGCTTCGCGTGAAGCGCCGCTGACGGCGATCGGATCTGGGGGTGCGGCATGGATGTGATCTCTCGCAGGCGCGGTAGGCATTTCGAACTCGGATCGGGACGGGGCTCGCCGTCGTCGCGAATGGCGCAGGCGCTTCGCGCAGCGGCCGCCGTTGCGGTCGTCGCCATGGCCCCGGCATCGGCATTCGCCGGCTCGCAGGGTCCGCAGCAGGATCCGTGCCTCAACGTCGAAGCGCTGTGTGGGCCTCAGGTGGGCTCGCAGTTCGTGCCACCCGCGCCGGCGCTCATGTGTCCGTGCGGCCCGGGCGCGTGGGTCAGGGAACTTCCGAGCACCAAGATCGAGCCGACGGTTCCCGTCGAAACGATCGAGCAAGAGCAACTGTTCGTCATTCTGCGCAAGGCCAAGGCCACGCCGAGCTCGGCCAGCGCGTTGGTGAACGGAATCGGCAACAGCAGCTGCGTCTTCGGTTGTTCCAGCGGTGCCCTCTCGATCTCGGAGCGAGCCGCGTTCTCTTCCTCCGAGCGCGAGTACTGGGAGGGCACGCTTCCTCCGTGTCCGCGCATGGTCACGCTCGCCGCAATGGGATCGGCCACGCAAGCCGTCGGTGTGGCCACGACGGCGCACCTGGGATGTTCGGCCAGCGCCAGCTCCACCCTCGCGGGCGCATGTTCCTCTCTTGGAGATGCCAGCGCGCAGCTCAGCCACAGCCTTCTCGCACAAGCTCAGTTCAACTCCGCCTCGACCGCCGTGAAGGTCAGCGGCAACATCGGCGCCATGATCAGCGTGGAGTCGGTGAGCATCCAGGGCTCGTACTCCAAGCTCGACTCCTGGGAGGCGACCGGCATCGGAAGCGCCACCGGCACCGCCAGCTTCATCGTCAAGCCCGACCGCACCTACTGCGCGTTCACGAACAAGGCGGTCACCAAGCGAGCGGCGGGCACGGTCACCGTGATCGGTGCGGCCGCCGTGGCCAATGGAGGCAGCGTCGCCTTCAACTCGGCCTCGACCATCAAGCTCTGGGTCGAGTGAGACGCGGCGCGCTCGATCGACGAGGATCCGATGAACCGTCCGCCCGATGCAATTGCACGAATCTTCCGCCGCTCATTGGCGGGAGCGCTCATCGCAGCCTGGATCGCCGCGGACGCCGCGGCGGTCCAGGCCCCGCCGATCGAGCCGCCCTTCGAAGGCGGCGACGAGGAGGAACTGAACCGCGCGAACCACCTTGCCGCCGTCTCGCAGATGCGGCTGCGGCTGAGGTCGATGCTCGACGACCGCGAGCGAGAGGAAGCGTCCGTCGATCGAAGCGCCTTGCTCTCTCGCAAGCTCGCCGTGGACGCGGCGCTTGCGCCGGCGGTGCTCCTGCTCGAGCTCGGCGGGCAGGGACGCCTGGAACCCGCGGCAATGCTGCGAGTGGACTACGAGTACCGCGTGCTCGAAATGCGAGGACCGGAGGATGCGGCGGCGGAAGCCGTCTCGCAGCTCGGAACTGCATGGCACTCGGAGGTGGTCGGCGGTCTCGGCTTCGAGTACCGGAGCTCGCGCAACGGAGCCGCGGAGGATGACTTTCCGGCCTTCGTTCACTGGCGCGGCATGATCCGCGGCGAGTCGCTCGCCATGCGTGCCCACTGGTTCGAGCCCTTTCTCGCTCAGCGTCGAGTCGACTTTCCCCTGAATCCCGAAGCGCTCCTCCTGGAGTTCTCGCCGGAGGGGGTGTCGATCCGGTCGCCGTTCCCCACCGCGGCCGATGCCCGCGCGTCGTTTCCGCGGGAGTCGCCCCGGCTGCGAAACCCGTCGGATCTCTACGACCTCGTCGACTCGCTTCGCGTCGCAAGCTTCGTACTTCGCCATCCGGCCGCGTTCGTGCCGGACGCCGGCCACGCGTTCACGCTCGTCGACGGCCGCGCGAGCGAAGGCGACGAGGCTCCGCAGGAGCTGCGTTCGATCTCCTGGCGGCTGCGCAGCGACGGCGTCGATCGCCTGGACATCTGGCAAC
>VGXK01000460.1 GCA_016873355.1 Phycisphaerae bacterium
CGAGGGGTTCGGCGAATTCGCTCTCGGTCCGAGCGGAAGACGCTCCTGCGGCGGAAGCTCGGTCTTCGGTGGAGTCGGACCCGACAGGACGAGCGGCACCGCCGACAGCGCTCGCGCGCCGGCCGGCATGGGGGCCGCGGTTGCGACACCGCCGCCGACGCCCAAGGCGCCGACCAGGATTCGAATGGTCAGTCCAAAACGAGGGGAGCCCGCGCGCGGGCGAATGAGTGCTCTTGACGCCATCGGCCAGTCCTTGGCTTTCGGCGGACCCTCCGAAACGGAGGCAATCCGTCGCCCGCATCCTGCGGGTGAAGCGTGCCGGTGAATGCCGGCCCAGGTTGTCGAGCGCCTACGCGGCGCCCGGATGTCCGCCGAGCGGTTCGAGGATCTCGCTCACGCGAACGCAGAAGTTCTCGTTCACCACCAGCACCTCGCCTCGCGCGATGTGCCGGCCGTTCACATAGATGTCCACCGGATCTCCCGCCGCCTTGTCGAGCTCCACCACCGAATCGGGTCCGAGTCGCAGCACGTCCTCCACGAGCATGCGCGTGCGACCGAGCTCGATCCGCACGTCGAGGTCCACGTCGTCGAGCAGCTTGAGCTCGCCGCGCGGCGACGATCCGTGACCGAGCGTGCGCGTCAGGCCGTCGAACGCGCGGTCGGCGCGGCGAAGCGCGTCCTCCGCCACGGCCACCGGCGAAGGCAACTCGGATCCGCCGCGGGAACTCGGATCCGAGGAGCCTGCGGGAGTTGGATTCGTTTCACTCATGGCGCGCCAAGACCGCGAAAGGAGACAAGCCGGGCCCTTTCGGACCCGGCTTGCTCATCGGCCGACTCGGCGCCTGCCCTGAAGATTCGGAGCGCCCCGCCGTGCACGGCGGAATGAAGTCCGGTCCCGCGCACGCCGTCGCCTCGAATCTCCATCGGCGCCTACCGTCCCAGCCTGATTCCCGCCCCGGAGACCACCACGGCCTTCACGACGCCCTGGCGTCCGCCGCGGTTGAAACGGTCGCGAAGCATTGCCTCCAGTCGCGCCGTCAAGGTTTCGAACCGAGGTTCCTGGAAGTGCGCAGGTTCTGCGCTGCGCCAGATCGCCGCGATCTCGGCGCGAAGCTCGTGTCGAGATCGCTCGATCTCGCGGCGGATCCGCTCCGCTTCGCCCTTGCGCACCTGCACGTACACATCCGTGTCGTAGACGAAGACCTGTCCGGCGCGGTCGTTCGAGAGGCGCCCTTCGAAGAGCGGCACCTCCTCGACCACGTCCTCCTCCGCCGCCGCCATGGTCGGCTCCGCGTTCGTCGACGCGGGGCGCCCCACGAACGCAAAGAGCCCCACGATCGCCGCCGCCTCGCCCACGAGCAGCGCCGTCGTCAGTGCCGCCACCTTGAAGGTCCCCGAGACGCTCGCGGTGGCCTGCGTCGACTTGCCGTCGTTCGAACTGTTGCGCGTACCCATGCCTCACACCTCCTCGTCGAACGGAGCGAGACTCCATTCCACGGCGGGCCTGACCAGCACTTCGAGCAGGCTCGACTCGAATTGTCCCGGCACCCGCGGCGCAGGCAGCAGGATCCGAACCGCGCGCCGGCGCAGACCGAACTCCACCGTGTCGGCGACGCCCCACGGCGCGGAATCGCCGTCGAGCTGCCAGTGGACCGGGCGATCGCAGATCACGCGAAGCCGCTCGCAGGCGCGCGGACGCGGCCGGAATCCCATCACGCAGCCGGCGCCGAGCGCGAGCGCCCCGGCGCCGCCGCGGGACGGCAGCAGCGCCGCGCTCAGCATGCCGTCGTCGAATCGTGCCGCGCGCACGGGATCGATGCCGAAGGCGTAGCGAGGGCCGTTCGCCACGATCGCGCCGCCGACGGCGATCGTCTGCTCGCCGTCGATCTCGAGGCGCACGGTCGGCGATCGCCAGGACCAGAGCGCGCCGAGTATCGGCCGCAGGTACGACGCGTGCGAAATCGCGCCGCGCCGCGACGCGGTGAGCCGGGCCACCACGTCCGCGTCGAATCCGCACGACGCCATGAGCAGGAAGTTCGCGTCGGCGCCCCCGGCGGGGCGCGCCCACCCGAGGTCGATCGCGGTGGCGCGTTTCGCCTGGATCGCTCGAACGAGCGCCGCGCCGGAACGCTCCATGCCGAGCGCCCGCGCCAGGAGATTCTCCGTGCCGGCAGGCGAGATCCACAGATGCACCGCGCGTCCCGCGATCACCGACGCAACCTGCCGCGCCGCGCCGTCGCCGCCCACGACGACCACGAGATCGATCGACGCGAGCGCCGGCTCGAGCCACGCCCGCGCGTCGCC
>VGXK01000461.1 GCA_016873355.1 Phycisphaerae bacterium
CGGCGTGGGCGAGAAGCTCGACGCGCTGGAGGAGTTCCACGCCGAGCGCATCGCCGGCCGCATCCTCGGCATGGGCGACGTGGTGAGCCTCGTGGAGAAGGCGCAGCGCGAAGTCTCCGAAGCCGACGCGGAGCGCATGGCGGAGAAGCTGGCCAAGGGCCGGCTCACCATGGACGACTTCCTGAAGCAGATGAAGTCGATCCGCCGCATGGGACCCATGAAGCAGCTGCTCGGCCTGCTTCCGGGGGTCGGGCAGATGCTGAAGGATGTCTCGATCGACGAGAAGCAGCTCGATCGTCTCGAGGGCATGATCAATTCGATGACGCCCGCCGAGCGCGAGAACGTGGACCTCATCGACAAGAGCCGCATTCGACGGATCTCCAATGGCAGCGGCACGAGCGCCGGCGATGTCGGAAAGATGATCAAGCAGTTCGAGATGGTGCAGAAGATGACGCAGCAGATGTCCGGCATGGGCGCGCTCGGCAAGATGAAGGCCATGAAGGAACTGGCGAGCGCCGGCGGCGCGGGAGCCATGCCCGGCTTGAGCGGCATGCCCGGATTCGGCGGCCGCGGCTCGACGCGCACCGAGAGCATCAAGAGCAAGTTCAAGCAGCGCAAGAAGCGTTGAGTCGGGGGGGGCGGCGCGTCGGCTCCGGCAGCCCTCACCCGGCGAGTTGACGGAGGTGCGCAGCGCTTCGCTGCGCACCGGAGTGACTGTTTGAGCCGGGGAGGGCTGCCGGAGCCAACGCGCCGCCGAACGCACTCAATCGCCGTCGAGCGGCAGCGGATCGGCACGCTTGCCCGCGGACCAGTCGCGGATCCGCGGCAGCAGCACTTCGCGCCACCAGATCTTGAGACAGGCCGCCGCCGGAATCGAGAGCAGCATGCCGTACACGCCGGCAATGCTCGCACCCGCAAGCACCGCGACGAAGATCGTCACCGGCCCGAGATCCGTCACCTTGCCGGCGATCAGCGGCGTGAGCAGATAGCCCTCGATCGACTGCACGATCACGAAGACGAGCACCGGGCCGCCGAGGATCCAATACCACTCCATGCGCATGTCCGGGGCCAGCGAGACCTGGTCGAGCAGCAGCATGCCCATCGCCAGCGGCACCGCCGCGAATCCGAGATACGGCACGATGCTCAGCACGCCCGCCGCGAGCCCCAGCGTGATCGCGTACGGAACGCCGCAGAACTTCCAGCCGATCGCCGCCATCACGCCCATGAGGAACGCGATGACGATGCGCCCGCGCACGAATCCCGACACGGCGCGATCCATCTCGCCGGCCAGGTGCCGCACGCGCGCGCGGCGTCCCTGCGGAATCATGCCCTCGAGGAACCTGATCGCGTCGGGATACGAGACGCTGAAGAAGTAGAAGTAGAACGGAACGAGGAAGATCAGGAAGAGCAGCGTGATGAGATCGATCGCGCGAGCGAGCACCTGTTGCACGCCCGAACTCAGCAGCGACGAGAAGGGGAAGTCGACGGCCGTCCCGCCCGGCGCCGCGGGCGCCGCCGTGATGCCTCGCGCGGCGAGCTCGCTCTCGACCTGCTCCGAGACGAGGCGGCGTATCCGCGCCTCCTCGCTTTCGACGATCGCGGCATTCGTCCCGTCGCCCGCATCGATCGCGGCGCCGATCGACGCGTCGGCGCCGGACGCAGCGCCCGGCGTGGTGGCGGGCGCCTTCCCAGGCGCTTCGCCGCTCGAATCCGCGGGCGATCGAGTCGGCGAGATCTCCGGCGTCTCGGCGTCGCGAAGCCACTCCGCGAGCTTCGCCACCGGCTCGCGCCATCCCGACGGCAGCGCCTGCTCCATTTCGACGAGCAGCTGCTGCACGCGCCGCGTGCGGATCTCCTCCATGAGCGCGTTCGTCTGTCCCCAGACGACCGGCACCGCGAGCGTGGTCGCCACCACCGTGAGCACGCCCGCGATGACGAGAATGAGTCCGACCGCGAGCGGGCGTCGCATGCGCCCGCGCTTCGTGAGCTTCTGCACCAGCGGCTCGACGAGATACGCAAGCCCGAACGCGACGAGCACGGGCACCGTGACGGCGCGCATGGCGTAGCCCACCCAGATGAGCGAGATCACCGCCGCCACGAGCAGGCTGTCGCGCACTCCCTGGATCTGCCAGAGGTGGAGTCGTCTCAGGTTTCGTTCACCCGGATCGGGGTTCGCCACGGGCGGCCAGCTTAGAGCGGTGACGACTCAGGCGTAGCGAGCTGGCGTTGGCGAGACGAGTGTGGCAAGGAGGGCGAAGCAGGCGGATCTTGAGGATCCGCCGATGGAGCCCGACGATGCCACA
>VGXK01000462.1 GCA_016873355.1 Phycisphaerae bacterium
CGCGCACGACGCGTCCCTTCTCGAGGCAGAGGATCCAGTCGACGCTGCGCTCGATGTCGTCGAGCTGGTGCGAGGAGATCAGGATCGCGGGCTCGTCCTCGCGCAGGAGCTCAAAGAGCGTGGTGAAGAGCGCCTCGCGACTCGGCGGGTCGAGCGACGCTGCGGGTTCGTCGAGCAGGATCGCTTCGGGGCGGTGGCAGATGGCGGTGACGATGGCGAGCTTCTGCACCGCGCCCGGAGACATCGTGCCGATCCGCTGGCGGAGGTCGAGCTCGAACGCGTCGACGAGCGTGCGCTCGCGCGTTGCGTCCCAGCGCGGGTAGAAGGTGCGCACGAAGTCCAGGTGCGCGCGGCCGCTCATCCACGGGACGAAGCGATTCTCCTGCGGCACGACGCCAATCCGCGCAAGCTCCGCGTCGCCGAGCAACAGCCCGTCGACGCCGAAAGTCAATGCACGCCCCGTGGTCGGCGCCGCAAGCCCCTGCAGGCAGCGCAGGAGCGTGGTCTTGCCGCTTCCGTTGCGTCCGACGAGTCCGACCACGCGGCCGCGCGGCACGGAGAAGGTGACGCCGTCGAGCGCGGCGCGATCGCCGAAAGACTTCGAGAGGTGCTCGGCGGCGAGCACGATCACTCCATTGGCGGCATGACTCATCGGGTAACTCCTCCTGCGTCAGCGGGCACCGCGGCGGGCCCGGAACCCGACTTGCTGATCCATTCGTTCCTGAAGCGGGTCGCCCAGTCGTCGGGCCATTTCGTGGTGAAGAGGTCGGCGGCGCTCTCCTGGCTGTCGCTCACCTCCACCATTCCCAGGACCCATTCGACGCCGCGGCTCATCGTGGGCGTGGAGAAGGTGAAGACGAGCACCGTCGGTCGATCGCGAACGAGTTGTTCGACGGCGCCGCGCGGCAGGCCCCGAGTTCCCTTGCCGGTGACCTCGCCTCCGTAGGCGAGCCAGACCGTCTGTCCCGAGGGATCGAGTTCGACGATCACCTCTGTGATGCCTGCGCTGTTGGGCGGCAGGATCAGCCGCTCGCCTGCACCTCCCTTGATGAGCGCGAAGGTCGAGGGAACGCCGGCCTGCACCCGGTGCGCTAAATCATGCTCGGTGCGGACGCGAGACTCCATCGACGCGAGCGTCGGCGGGGAAGCGACCTTGCGCGCGGGCACGGGATCAGTTGACGCGAAGACGGTCGACCAGCCCTTGCGAACGATCACGGTGAGGCCGTACGCCGTCACCGCCACGACGGTCACCGACAAGAGCAGCAGGATGATGCGCGCGTGCCTGGTCGGCCATGGAAGAGTCGAGCCTGCTCGAGCCAGGGATTGCGCGGAGGGGTCAGCATTCGGGAGTGTCATCATCGTCGGTCTCCGTCGTTGGGCATGGTGGAGTCGGGCGCGCGGAGCGCCGCGCGGAAGATCTCGAGGGCGTCCTTCGCAGGCACACCGAGTTGGCGCGCGGCGTTCGCCGCGGGTCGAAGGAGCCGTGCGAGTTCGTCGTGCTTCAGTTCGCGCTTGAGCTCGGCGGTGGCGCCGCGTGTCGCGCCGTTTCCCGTGCCGGTCGGCCCACCACGGACGACGAGCGACAGTCCCGGACGACGCTCGAGCACGCCTTCCTGCTCGAGCAACGCGTAGGCCTTGCTCACGGTCATCGGGTTGATGCCGAGCCGCTCACCGAGGTCGCGCGTCGAGGGGATCTCGGTGCCTGCGGGCAGCACGCCCGCCGCAACCTGGAATCGAACCTGGTCGCAGATCTGGCGGAAGACGGGCACTCCGGAATTGCGCTCGAGGGTGATGAGCATGGCGGGAATCCGGCGGCAGAGGGCCGACGGCCGACTGCATTAGTGTAGTAATACACATAGGCAGCAGGGCGTCAAGGGGCCAGGCCAGGATTCTTCAAGACTTCTTGCGGCCGTCGGCTTTGGCCTACCCCGCGGTCGGGGCGCTCGAGGCATCGAGCCTCGCGCGCACCTCCGCAATCTTCGCCCGCTCGACCGTCATCCATGTGCCGAAGATCGCGCCGCAGATCCCGAGCACCGATCCGCCGATGCCGCCAGCCAGCCCCCAGAAGTTCCCTTCGCTGGGCAGCCAGACCTGCAACACGCCAAACGACCCGATGCACAATGGAATCGCCACTCCGCAGCCCCAGAAGAGGCCAAGCACGCGCTTGCGACGCTGTTGCTGGTAAAGGTCCGCCAGCTCCGCCGAGCCGGCCGCATCCATCGGCTCGGGTTCGGAGAGCGTGCGACGAAGACTGCGCGGCAGGATGGCGAGAAGGAACGCGAAGACCGAACCGAACACGATG
>VGXK01000463.1 GCA_016873355.1 Phycisphaerae bacterium
GTGCTCGTGCTGCTGCTTGCTTCGATCACGCATGCAGGCGACGCGTGGCTCGACCTTTCGCTCAAGGCGCGGTCGCTGCTCGTGGATCCGGTCGGCGGCGCCCGTCACGAGGTGATGGATCCGATTCCGACGCCGATCGGCCTTCGTTCGCCCGACGGATCGCGCGTGGCGTTCGTGGGGAGCACGGACGAGCGCGTCGGCGAGGGTCATGACTTCGACCTCTTCATCGCCGCCGTCGACTCGACGCAGCCTTCGGGCAAGGGCGAGTCGCGGCGCGTGACGACACGGCAGAAGCAGCCGTCCGCGCTCCATTGGCTGCCCGACTCCTCCGGCGTCGTCTTCCTGGCGGAGGAGGGCGGCGCGCAGGGCGTCTGGTTCGCCTCGGTCGACGCGACGAAGCCGCCCGTGCGGATCAGCGAAGGGCGCGATCGCTGCACGCAGCTCGCGGTGCTTCCGTCCGGCAAGGTCGCGTACGTGCAGATGCGACGACAGCATCGCAAGCAGGTGTTCGCGGATCTCGTGCTGCAGCCACCGACGGCCGACGCCGAGCGCACCGCGCTCGTCAGGGATCGATTCGTCGCCGCGTTCGCGGTGAGCCCCGACGAGCGCACGCTCGCGTGGGGAGAGCCCGGCTCGATTCACCTGGTCGATCTCGTGAACGGATCCTCGCGCGAGATCCCGAGTGACGCGATCCACCCGCAGCTTCCGTTCCACATGCCGCGCGAGATGGCGTGGAGTCCGGACAGTCGATTGCTCGCGGCGACGCTTGCGTTCGCCGGCGGGGTGGCGCGCGGACCGGGCTCCGATCCGAACGAGCCGTGGCCGAAGCAGTTCGCCGAGGACAAGGTCTTCATCGTGCCGAGATCCTGGGTACCGCCGGCGGATCAGGTGAAGGGCGCTGCGAGCGGTGCGTCGTCGCAGCCCGACGAGTCGAAGCCGCTGCCGGCGCCGCCGGCGGGCGATCGATCGAAGCCCTGGTGGATCGACGGCGTGCCGATGCGGCCGATCGAGATCCGCTGGATCGACGAGCGCGAAGTCCGACAGCGCGTCAGCGCTCGCGAACACGCAGAGTGACGCGCACGCCGTCGGCCGGCTTCGTCGACACGCCCGCGCGAGCTCGATTCTCCGCCTCGACGGCGCGCATTTCGAAAGGCTTGATCACGGCGCCGACCACGAGCGCCGTTTCCTGGCGTTTGAGAAAATCGGACGCGAACGCGCCGCGGCCGTCGGAGCGCCGGCAGCATCCGATGCGTGGACGCCTGCGATCACCGCTCGACGAACGTCTTCAATCGCGCCAATGCCTGGTCCCACTGGCGCGAGATGCCGTCGAGCAGACGCACCGCGTCGCTCAGCGGCTGGGGCTTGAGCCGAAAGAGCATTTGGCGACCGGTGCGCTCGCTCGCGACGAGGCCCGCGTCTTCCAGCACGCGCAGGTGCTTCGTGATCGCCTGCCGCGTGATCGACGAGCCCTCCGAGAGCTGCGTGATCGAGAGCGGCATGCTCGCACAGAGCGTCAGCAGCAGCGCCAGGCGCGTCTCGTCGCCCAGCGCCGCGAAGATCGACGCGTGTCGTCGCGTGGAGCGGACCGTTGGACGGGCGCTACGCCTGGGCATGCTTGGCGATGTTCTGCACCTGCTCGGTCCACCCGCCGCTGTTCATGCGGAACGCTTCGTCGCGGCGCGACGCGGGAATCCTGTCGAATCCGGATTCCGTGACTTGCAGCCTGCATCCGTCGCGCGTCGGCTCCAGACGGAACTCGACGAGCGTGGGCGGTTCCTTGGAGTAGTCCACCGCCGAATCGATCGCGTACGGATGCCAACGATACGAGAAGAGCCGCATCGGTTCGATCGCAACGACCTCCACCTCCATCACCAGGTGCTCGTAGCCGGGGCAGGCGATGCGACCCTTGGTGGTGCGCCCCGGAACGAACGGCCCCTCCAGGTTCACGCGGAACCACTGGCTGAACTCACGATGATCGGTCAGCGCCTTCCAGACGCGATCCACGGACGCCTTGATGTCCACGGAACGCTCGATGCGATCGGTGCTGCTGCTGCTGGGACTTGAACTGGCACTCGGCATATGCAACCTCCTGATTGCATGATACCGCCGGCCCCATGCTCACGCAACCCACCGGTTGCTCTTTTCACAAAGCCGCACGCGGACGTTCGGCCGGACGGCTCGCATTCATTGGCGGCCGGATGGCCGCGCCGAAGGGCGAGTGATCGCAAGCGCTTCGCTTGCGGATCGCGAGCCCGAGGCGCGGACGCGCAGACGCGACGAGGAGGCTGGGCGGCCGGATTT
>VGXK01000464.1 GCA_016873355.1 Phycisphaerae bacterium
CCCCTGCTGCCGCCGCCGATCGGGGCGCCACCGCCTTGCCCTCCCCCGCCGATCGGCGCACCGCCGCCGCCGCGACCGCCGCCGGGCGCTCCGCCGCCTCCGCGCTGGGCGAAGGCGGGGCTCCAGACCAGGAGCCCGCACAGGGCGGTCGAGATCAACAGCGATGGCGCCAGGCGGCTCCGACGAGTCCGGTCCGCGCTACGACCACGAATGCGTCGCATCTTGCCAGTCCTTTCGAGAGGTCGGCCGTGAGGGCGCCGCCCCTCTCTGGACATGCAGCCTGCTGCCGACTTCCCGCCGAGACCGAAAATCAGCTCCAGTTGCCCAGCAGCGTGCCCAGATCGTCTCCGTCCACCGCCCCGTCGCAGTTCAGATCGCCCTCGTTGAACGCATCGCCCCAGAAGCCCAGGAGCGTGCCGAGGTCGTCGCCGTCCACCTGGCCGTCCTGGTTGAAGTCGCCGAGCGTTGGCGCCGTGCCCGGCGCCGTGAACGACATGACCGCGCCGAGACCGGTGTTGCCGGCCCGATCGGTCGCCTCGACGTGGTACTCGACCAGGGCGCCGTTCGGCATCGCCGGCAGCACGCCGCGCCAGACGCTGTTGCCCATCCACTTCATGGCGATCGGCGCGTACTGGTCGCAGCCGTTCACGGTGTAGTGCAGCTCCATCGAAGCCGCGTGGAATCCGTGGTGGGCGCTGTAGGAGTCGATCACGCGCGTGCGCACGATGTAGACCTGGGCACCGTCCGGCGACGCGGGCACCACCTGCTCCGTGCCGAGAACCTTCGGGGCCTTGTCGTCGATCGGCCCCGTGATGTTCATGTAGATCCTGTTCTGAAACGCGCCCGACTCCCCCTGGCCCGTGATGAAGTCGATGCGCCCGTCGCCGTCGTAGTCGGCCACGTCGATCGCAAGCGTGGCGTCGCTCACGCTGGGAATGATGCCCGCCGCCTGCGCGAAGGCTCCGGCGCCGTTGTTCGAGTAGATGCGCTCGGTGGAACCCAGGCTGCCGACGAGCAGGTCGAGATCGCCGTCGTTGTCGTAGTCGAGGAAGCGGCAATCGTTGTCGTCGGTGGTCGGATTCGGAACGATGCTGGACGAGATGTTCGTCCAGCTCGTGCCGAGTCCGTTGTTGTTGCGGGCGAGCAGCTCCTGGTTCGAGGATCCTCCGTTGACGCTGATCGCGTCCATGTCGCCGTCGCCATCGATGTCGGCGGTGTCGATCGCGTAGCTCGACTGATCGGCGGGGAATCCCGTCTGATTCGTGAAGACGCCGGCGCCGTTGTTCTTCCAGAGCCGCGTCTGGTTCGGGCTGCTCGCGCGCGTGCCGATGAAGACGTCGAGGTCGAAGTCGGCGTCGACGTCGCAGAAGATCACGTCCATCTGCTCGGCGATGTTGCCGGCCGGCAGGTTCGTGGCGGTCATGTCGGTGAAGACGCCGAGACCGTTGTTGAAGTAGATCTTGGGCTGCCCGCTTCCGAAGCGGCTCACGGCGCCCGAGTGGTTCAACACGATGTCGAGGTCGCCGTCGTTGTCGACATCGGCGAACATGCCGCGCATGGAGCTCAGGGTGAGCGGCGGCAATCGCGTGCCGGCCTGGTCCGTGAAGAAGCCGAGTCCGTCGTTGATGAGCAGCTTCGGCAGCTTGTTGAAGTCCTGCGTCACGATGAGGTCCATGTCGCCGTCGCCGTCGACATCGCCCCAGTCGACGCCTCGGCACCATCCGGTGATGCCCGCCAGTCGCGTGGACGACTGATCCGCGAAGAAGCCCGCGCCGTTGTTGATGTAGAGCCGCTGCTGGAGCGCGGCACCCTGCGAGCTGTAGCCCTGGCCGTTCGCGAAGAAGATGTCGAGGTCGCCGTCGCCATCGGCATCGAACACCGCGTTGTAGTTCGTGTACTCCGACTGCGTGGGGAAGCGCGTGGAGGTCTGCTGCTGGAACTGCTGGGCGAAAGCGGGCAACACGATCATGGCGGAAACGGCCGCGCCGAGCGTCGACGACGAGAGGAGTGACTTCACGATCGGGGTCCTTGGAAGATGGATGACGGAGTCGAGGGGCACGAATCCGCCCGGAGTCCCCGAAGATACCCCGATCCAGGGCACTTCCCAAGTCCGGCGGACGCTCCGGGCACGATCGAGGCGCGGATTCCCCTCGTCGGCTCGACTTCGATTCGCGACTTCGCGGACCTCGAAACCGAGTCCGGCCGTACCCTAGGCCCGGCATGAGGCGACGGCGCGGTCAGCGGCGGCAGTCGACTCCGCGAGGCATCGAACGCTCGTTCCTGGGGATCGCGCGT
>VGXK01000465.1 GCA_016873355.1 Phycisphaerae bacterium
TCGCTACGAATGAGGAGGAACCGCTCTAGAGGATCCGCCGATGGAGCCCGACGATGCCACACGAAGTCGCAGCCCGCCAGATCGCTACGGATGAGGAGGAACCGCTCTAGGATCGCCGCCGCTCGCACCGCGCAGTTCCTGCCGAATGCTTTCGACCGCCGAACTCGACTACGAACTCGATCCGCGCGCGATCGCCACGCAGCCGGCGGAACCGCGCGATTCGGCGCGGATGCTCGTCGTGCATCGGGTCGACGACCGGATCGAGCATCGGCGCGTGCGAGATCTGCCGGAGTACCTGCGAGCGGGCGATCGGCTCGTGCTCAATTCCACGCGCGTGATGCCGGCGCGGCTGAAGCTGCGGCGCATCGGCGACGGTCGCGAGACGGAGGGGCTGCTCGAGGAAGGGCTCGGCGATCGACGCTGGGCGGCGAGGATCCGGCACGCCCGACGCCTTCGCGCCGGCGATCGGCTCGAACTGATGGCGCCGCGAGGCCCGGGCGAGGGCGTCGCCGAAGGCGCCGTCGTCCGCGTGCTCGGTCGGCGCGGCGAGGCAAGCGTTCTCGAGTTCGAGGGAGTGGAGGCCGTCGACGCGATCGTCCGGCGCTGCGGGTGGACGCCGCTGCCGCCGTACATTCTCAAGGCGCGGCAGGAATCGGGCGATCGAGGCGACGATCGCGCCGATCGCGATCACTACCAGACGGTCTTCGCGGTGGAGGACGAGCGGCCGTCCATCGCGGCGCCGACGGCGGGGCTGCACTTCACGCCGGAACTGCTTCGCGCGGCCGAAACGCTCGGCGTCACGCGACTCGATGTGGAGCTTCAGGTGGGCGCGGGCACCTTCAAGCCGGTCGAGGCGGAGTTCCTGGAGCAGCATCGCATGCACTCGGAGTGGTATCGCGTCCCCGGGCCCGCGCTCGCGGCGCTTCGGCAGACCGAGGAGCTGCGTCGATGCCGTCGCGCTCGCGTGATTGCGGTCGGCACCACGAGCGTGCGAGTGCTGGAGTCGCTGCCCGACCCGCTGCCGTCGGCGCCGGCCGCGCCCGCCGTCATTCCCGCAGCGCCCCCCCGGAACCAGCACGGAATCTCGGGCGAGACCACGCTCATGATCCTGCCGGGCACGCCCATTCGGCGCGTCGACGCGCTGCTCACGAACTTCCACCTGCCGCGATCGACGCTGCTGGCGCTCGTGGGTGCGTTCGTCGGATTGGAACGACTGAAGCGGCTCTACGAAACGGCCCAGCGCGAGGGATACCGCTTCTACAGCTTCGGCGACGCGATGCTGATCCTCTGAGCGCGGCCGCATCCGCCGACGCCGGAACGCTGGGCGCGCCCGCCGTCGAAAGCCGATACAAATGGGCCGTCGATGGAGCGTGTCGGGCTCGGGTTGCCGATCGAGGGATCGATCCATGGAGTTGAGGTCGCTGCTGGATTCGGCGCGGGGTGCGGGAGTCGATCTTGCGCTGCGCGGGCATGCTCGCGGCGTCGTCGAGATCGCCGCCGTCACCGATGATTCGAGACGGGTGATTCCGGGAGCGCTCTTCGTCGCTCGGGGCGGCACGAAGGGCGACGGCGCCGACTTCATCGCGGATGCGCTGACGCGAGGCGCGGTCGCGATCCTCGGCGCTCCCCGCGCGCTGCCGCCGATCGGCGGCGACGACGGCGTGGCCACGATCGAATCGAGCGATCCCGCGAAGGCGCTCGGCGCGCTCGCGAACGCGCTGCACGGCTGGCCTTCGCGCTCGATGCCGGTCGTGGGCGTCACCGGCACGAACGGCAAGACCACGATCACCTATCTCGTGCGGCAACTGCTCGAGTCGGCGGGCCGCCGATGCGGTCTGCTCGGAACGGTCGAAGTGCACGACGGCGTTGCCGCGCGGCCATCCGCGCTCACCACGCCTGGCGCGGACGAGCTCGCCGCGGCGCTCGGCGCGATGCGTCGCAACGGTTGCGGGGCGGCGGCGATCGAGGTGTCGAGCCATGCGCTTTCGCAGGATCGGGTCGGCGGCGTCGACTTCGCGATCGGCATCTTCACGAATCTCACCGGCGACCACCTCGACTACCACGGATCGATGGATGCGTACGCGGATGCCAAGGCGAGGCTCTTCCGTTCGTTGCCGCCCGGCGCGACCGCGATCGTGAACGCCGACGATCCGGCGCACGAGCGCATGCTGCGAGATTGCCGATCGCGCGTGATTCGATGTCGGCGAGTCGCGGCCGACACGAGCACTCCATTGAACGGCGACGCTCGCCCCGGCGCGGGCGCGGGTGCCGGCGCGGGCGCGGGTGCCGGCGCG
>VGXK01000466.1 GCA_016873355.1 Phycisphaerae bacterium
CGTCTCGCAGCCCCAGGGCGGCGGTCCGATCGACGCCGACGTCGACGTCTTCGTCGCCCAGCTCGGCAGCGAGGGAACGGGCGACATCACCGCCACGCTCAAGTTCCAGAGCAAGCACCTGGCGTGGGCGGCGCTCGTTCCCGCGCCGCCGATCGGCTCGTGCAATCCGCTCACCATGGCGGTGACCCACGTCTCGAGCTACAACACGCTCGTCGGGACTTCCACGGTCTGCATTCCGGCGGGCAAGTACTGGGTCGTGGCGTCCGCGGGCGTCTTCCCCACGATCGGACAGTCGCCCACCTTCCCCTGCGCGGAAGGGCTCTGCCTGATCACGATCTCGTTCACGCCGGGCTGCGTCGATCCGTGCGACGATCCGAACCAGTCCTGCTTCATGCCGCATTCGTTGCCGGGCTGCGGAGATCCCGAGGATTGCTGCGAGCAGGTCTGTGCCGCGGACCCGTACTGCTGCCAGGTGGAGTGGGACAATTCCTGTGCGGCGCAGGCGAGCAGCCTCTGCAACGCCCCCGCTCCGCCGAACGACCTCTGCGAGAACGCGATCGAGGTCTCGGCCGGAACGACCTCCTTCACCACCTTTCTGGCGACTGCGCGCGGGCCGGCGCTGCCGCTCGAGTGCGATGAGGGCGATGGGCTCTCGTTCACGAACGATGTCTGGTTCCGCTACTCGCCGTCGCGGGCCGGCCCGGTGATGATCTCGACCTGCGGTTCCGCCACCTTCGATACTCGCCTGGCGCTCTACACCGGTGCGTGCGAGGATCCGCTGCTCATCGCCTGCGACGACAACGATCCGAAGTGCCTCGAGTCGGGGTTCTCGAGCACGCTCGAACTCGATCTCGCTTGCGGCGTCTCCTACCTGATCCGCGTCGGGGGCAAGTACGGTGTCGACGGCGTGGGAGAGCTCCTGATCGCGGAGCAGGGCAAGGTCGCCTGCTGCGATCCCGACTTCAATCGCGACGGCGTCGTCGACGGCGACGATCTCGGCACGCTGCTGGGGCAATGGGGCGCATGCCCCGGATGCGACGCCGACTTCAACGACGACGGCACGGTCGACGGCGACGACCTCGGTTCAATGCTGGGATTCTGGGGCCCCTGCTGATCCCGTCGCGGCGCTCAGCGCCGGATCGGTCTGCGTAGCGGCGGAGAGCTTGCGACGCATGACCTTCCCCGTGGCGTTCCGCGGCAGCGCCGCAAGGAACCGAATCTCGCGCGGCACCTTGAATTGCGAGAGATGCTCGCGGCAGAACGCGCGGAGCAGCGCCTCGTCGGCGCGTTCGCCGTCGCGGAGTTCGACGAACGCAAGCGCCACTTCGCCCCGACTCTCGTCCTGCATGCCGATCACGGCCGAGTCCTTGACCGAGGGATGGCGATTGATCACCTCCTCGATCTCGCGCGGGAAGACGTTCTCGCCGGCGATGATGAGCATCTCCTTGATTCGACCCGTGATCATCAGGTGTCCATCGGCGTCGAAGCGCCCCATGTCGCCGGTGCGGAGGAAGCCCTCCGAGTCGAAGACGGCTCGGGTCTCTTCCGGCAGGTTGTGGTAGCCGAGCATCACGTTGGGCCCGCGAATGCGGACCTCGCCTTCGTCGCCCCGCGGAAGCGTCGCTCCCTCGGGCGAAACGATGCGCTGCTCCACGCGCGGAAGGGGCCGGCCCACGCTTCGCCACCGGTATTCGTCGGGGCGGCACCAGTTCGTCACCGGCGAAGTCTCGGTGAGGCCGTAGCCCTCGCAGATCGTCACGGCGAAGCGCTCGCGGAAGCCTTCCATGACCGACTGGGGAAGCGGCTCGCCGCCGGAGACGCAGTACCGCAGCGAACGAAAGTCGTCGCTCGTGCCGCTGCGAAGCAGCCGCAGCGCGTTGTACATGGACGGGATCGCGATGAATGCGGTGGGCCGGTGCTCGCGGGCAAGCTCGACGATCCGCTTCGGCACGAACTTGGCCGTGTAGATCGCCGTGCCCCCGACCGCCAGCGGCAGAAGCGTGAGCACCGTGAGCCCGAAGGAGTGGAATTGCGGCAGCACGCCGAGCAGCACGTCGCGCGAATCGAACGACGCCCACTCCGTGCATTGGACGACGTTGCTCGCCAGATTGCCCGCGCTCAGCATCACGCCCTTGGGCTTGCCGGAGGTGCCCGAGGTGTAGAGAAGGCAGGCCAGGTCGTCGGGCGCCCGCGCGGGCCCGAGCCGCGGCCTCGGAACGCCGCGAAAGCGAACATCCTCGAGCCGAAGCGGACGCACCCCCACGGGCAGACCCCCGACGAA
>VGXK01000467.1 GCA_016873355.1 Phycisphaerae bacterium
GTTGGCGAGACGAGTGTGGCAAGGAGGGCGAAGCAGGCGGATCTTGAGGATCCGCCGATGGAGCCCGACGATGCCACACGAAGTCGCAGCCCGCCAGATCGCTCCGAATGAGGAGGAGCCGCTCTAGACTCGCCGTTCGCATCGGAACCCGCCGTTTCGCACGCTCGCAGCGCCTCATGACGCCTTCCCGACAACGACTTCCTTCGGCTCGACGCGCGCTGTCGGCGCTGTTCGCATGCCTCGTCGTCGCGGGTCCGTTCGCGGCGCCGGCGTGCAAGCCCGCCTCCTCGCGGCAGGCGAACTCGGGGCGCGACTCGGCGTCGAGCCCGACCTCGTCCGCGCCGGCGGCGGATTCCGGGCACTCCGTCGCTCCGACGAACGCCGATGCCGCGACGGCGACGAATTCGCCCGCCGCGCACGCCGGACCGCCGACGGCGGGAGCCGAAGACGCCGCGGCACCCGCCGGCGCGGCCGACGCCGGCGCCGGCGCCGCGTCGCCGACGACGCTCTTCAGCCGCGTCGGATTGATCGGCGCCAGCGCCACCGCCGGCTTCGGCGTGCTCGTCGACGATCCGACGAGCGATCCGTCGCTGCTCCACGGCGCGGACATGGGCGACATCCTGATCGCTTCGTGCAGCGAGCCGATCCTGGTGAGCCGACTGGGCTCGGTCTTCTTCTACGCCGATCCGCTCGCCACCGGACGAGGCGCGATCGATCGCATGCTGCGCTTCAAGCCGAGCGTCATCGTCGGCGTCGACTTCCTCTTCTGGTACGGCTACGGCACCATGAACGCCAAGGGCGGCACGCTGCGCCGCGAGGAGGAGCGCTTCGACCTGCTCGAGGAGGGACTGCGACAGGCCGATCGAATCGTCGCACTCGGCGTTCCCGTGGTGCTCGGGGACTTCCCCGACATGCACGATTCGATCGGACGCATGCTCTCGCCCGAGCAGGTTCCCGAGCCCGCCACGCTCGCTCGCCTGAACGAGCGCGTGCTCGAATGGGCGTCCACGAGACCGAACGTGCGCATTCTTCCGCTCTCGACGCTCGTGCCGCTGCTCGACCGCGGCGCGTCGATCATGCTTCGCGGCCGCATCTGGTCGCGGGGCGTCGACGGCGGGATCCTCCAGGACGACCGACTGCATCCGACGCTCACGGGGAGCATGGCGCTTGCCACGGCCGCGTGCGAACTCGCGGAGCAGTGCTCGAGGGACGGCGCCTGCAGGACGCTCGAGATCGATCCCGACCGGACGAAGGAACGACTGCTCGAGACCCGGCGCCGCGAGCGGCTGCTCAGAACTGCGTCGCCGCCCGGCGCAGATCCTCCTTGACCGTCGGATCCTTCGCCGACTCGGACGCGCGCAGGATCATGGCCCGCGCCGCCGGCGTGCCGCGCACGCGCGCCATCGCCGGCGCAAGGCGCACGAGATCGACCTGCGGCCGACTCGGGCGGGGCCACTTCGCGAGCAGATCGACGGCGTCGGTGGAGTCGAGCATGCCGAGTCGCGGCGTCATCAGTCCCCAGAGCATGTCGAGCGCTTCGCCGTCGGGCGAGGAGAGCGACTTGAAGGCCTCGACGAACGCCTCCGTGTCCTTCACCCGGTAGAGCGCTCCGAGCGCGGCGCGGGCGCACCCGGCGCTCGAGCTCGCGCCCTTCGACGCGGCGATCTGCCAGAGGCTCGTCGCGATCGCGTCGTCGCCGAGTCGATCGAGCTCGAGGAACGCGCGCTCGAAGTTCGACGGCGTGGGATCGCTCTTGCAGTCGCGCAGCGCCGCCGTGGCGAGCTCGCGCACGTCGGCGAGTTCGCGGGTTCCGGGCGGCACGAGCGAGCGCGGCTCGCCCGAGGCGGGATCCCGCCGATCGCGGCGCGGCTTCGACGGCGGCATGCACGTCATGAGCGGATCGCCGATCGTCATGATCCGCCACGGCACCGCGAACGGACCCTGGAGTTGCCGCGCCGCCACGAGGAACGGCACGCCCACCGCGATCCGCTCCATCACCTCGCGCGGCGGAACGAACGCGGACATGAACGGCTCCTGCACCGATCCCGCGTAGGCGTAGACGCCGTGGTCGAGCCATCGCGCTCCGATCGTCGCGTCGTTCTGCGGCGCCTGCAGCGAGAAGCTGTGCACGAACTGAAGCGCGAGCGGTTTGTTCAGCACCGGCACGTCGAGCGCGTCGGCGTGGTCGTCGGCGGAGGTGCGGCCCGGAAGGCCGAGATCGAAGCCGAAGCAGTCGCCGCTCGAGTTCACGAAGAGCGCGTCGGTCGAGAGTCCG